>CAZKZE010000138.1:0-1801 GCA_964557165.1 uncultured Woeseiaceae bacterium | reverse complement strand
TGCTTTCAAGAGCCAGGAGCTCGCGCATGAACCGGACGCGCTCAACATCGAAAAACTACCCGCGTTAACGCCAGATAAACTCAAACAAGGAGTCGTGTGATGGGCCTGCTGTCGGGGAGAAAAACAGTATATGTCGATTCCGACGTGCTCGTTATCGGCGGCGGAATGGCTGGCTGCGGCGCCACGTACGAAGCGCGTTATTGGGGTCGCGACCTGAATATCGTTTGCGTCGAGAAGGCGAATATCGAGCGCAGCGGCGCTGTTGCGCAGGGCCTGTATGCGATCAACTGCTACATGGGCATGCAGTGGAATGAGAACCAGCCTGAGGACCACGTCCGTTACGCCCGCAATGACCTGATGGGTCTCGTGCGCGAGGACCTGGGCTACGATATCGCCCGTCATGTCGACTCTTCAGTGCATAAGTTCGAAGAGTGGGGCCTGCCGATCATGAAAGACCCGGAAACCGGGCAATACATGCGCGAAGGCAAATGGCAGATCATGATTCACGGCGAAAGCTACAAGCCGATTGTTGCCGAGGCCGCGCGCAAAGCCGCCACCAAGGTCTACAACCGGATCATGGTGACGCATCTCCTGATGGACAAGACGAAAGCAAATCGTGTCGCTGGCGCGGTTGGTTTTAATGTCCGGACCGGTGATTTCTACGTCTTCCGCGCGCCGGCCGTTATTGTGGCCGCCGGCGGTGCGTCACACATATATAAACCTCGCGCGGTTGGCGAGGGCATGGGACGTACCTGGTATGCACCATGGAGTAGCGCGTCCGCTTATGCACTGCCGATTCTCGCAGGCGCCAAGATGACGCAAATGGAGAACCGTATCGTTCTCACCCGATTCAAGGATGGTTACGGCCCGGTTGGTGCGTACTTCCTGCATCTGAAAACCTACACCGAAAATTGCAATGGCGAGGAATACGAGTCCACCTGGTACGAGAACACCAAGGAACTGGTTGGTGACTACATAGACCGGCACCCGGTGCCGACTTGCCTGCGTAATCACGCCATACTCGAAGAGCTAAAGGCCGGCAGAGGCCCGATTCGCATGGTCACGAAGGAAGCGTTTCAGGATCCGCACAAAGAGACTATCGGCTGGGAGAATTTCCTCGGTATGACAATTGGTCAGGCGGTCGTGTGGGCGTCACAAAATATCGATCCCAAGCACACAAATCCCGAGTTAACGACGTCCGAGCCTTATGTCATGGGTTCGCACGCCACTTGCTCCGGAGCATGGGCCAGCGGCCCAGAGGACTACGCTCCGTCCGAGTACCAGTGGGGTTATAACCGCATGATGACGGTCGACGGACTTTTCGGCGCGGGTGACACCATCGGTGGCACCGCTCACAAGTTCTCGTCAGGCTCGTTTGCAGAAGGCCGGATCGCTGCGAAGGCGGCGGTCAATTACGTCAAGGACCTGGGTAAAGAACGGCCGCAGGTTAGCGAAGCCGAGTACCAGAATCTGAAGAAGGTGGTTTTCCAGCCGATGGAAAACTACGAAGTGGGTCGCAACGAAATTGTTGCCGGCACGGTTTCGCCAAGCTATCTCCTGCCTCTCCATGGTCTGCAACGTCTTGAGAAGATCATGGATGAATACGTTGGTGGCATCAGCTCACACTACACGACCAATGAGCCTTTGCTCACGCGCGGGCTGGAGTTGCTGGACATGCTCAAGGAGGACCTCAACCACCTCGGGGCCGAGGACCTGCACCAGTTGCAACGAGCGTGGGAACTGCAGCACCGCGTTCTGGCTTCTGAGTCCGTGACGCATCACACGATGTTCCGCAAAGAGA
>CAZKZE010000137.1:0-1916 GCA_964557165.1 uncultured Woeseiaceae bacterium | reverse complement strand
TGGTTGGTGACTACATAGACCGGCACCCGGTGCCGACTTGCCTGCGTAATCACGCAATACTTGAAGAGATTAAGGCCGGCAGAGGCCCGATTCGCATGGTAACGAAGGAAGCGTTTCAGGATCCGCACAAAGAGACTATCGGCTGGGAGAACTTCCTTGGCATGACAATTGGTCAGGCGGTCGTGTGGGCATCGCAAAATATCGATCCCAAGCACACGAATCCCGAGTTAACGACTTCGGAGCCCTATGTCATGGGTTCGCATGCCACTTGCTCTGGCGCATGGGCCAGTGGACCGGAAGACTACGCCCCGTCCGAGTACCAGTGGGGCTATAACCGCATGATGACGGTCGACGGACTCTTCGGCGCCGGTGACACCATCGGTGGCACCGCCCACAAGTTCTCGTCAGGCTCATTTGCGGAAGGCCGGATCGCTGCGAAGGCGGCGGTCAATTACGTCAAGGACCTGGGTAAGGAACGGCCGCAGGTTGATGAGGCCGAGTACCAGAATCTGAAGAAAGAAGTCTTCAAACCGATGGAGAACTACGAAGTGGGTCGTAACGAAATTGTTGCTGGCACCGTCTCGCCAAGTTATCTCCTGCCAATTCAGGGTCTGCAGCGTCTTGAGAAGATCATGGACGAGTATGTCGGTGGTATCAGTGCGCACTACATGACCAATGAACCACTGCTTACCCGCGGGCTGGAATTGCTCGGTATGCTCAAAGAAGACATGAACCATATCGGGGCCGAAGATCTGCATCAGCTGCAGCGAGCGTGGGAGTTGAATCACCGCTTGCTGGCGTCTGAGTCTGTGACGCATCACACGATGTTCCGCAAGGAAACGCGCTGGCCGGGGTATTACTATCGCGGCGATCATATGAAGCTGGATGACAACGACTGGCATTGCTTTACTTTGTCCCAGTACGACCGGGAATCTGGTGGGTGGGCAATGGAGAAGGCGCCCGTGTATCACATAGTCGACTAGGGCGTGCTACTAGCCCAGATCAGCGATACCCACTTACTTCTGCCAGGGACGGAGCATCCCGCAGCCGAGTTGCGGGCGGACTGCCTGCGGCGTTGTGTCGCGGATATAAATCTACAACGGCCCGACGCCGTGATCTTCACCGGCGACACGGTGCAGCATGGCCTGGCAGAAGAGTACACATACTTGCGTGAGCTTCTTGCACCACTTGATGCACCGCTTTACCTGATACCGGGTAATCGCGATGACAAGATCGCGATGCGTGCGGCATTTGACAATCAGGCGTTCTTGCCCGAGGACCCAGACGTCCTCCATTACGTGGTCGAGGACCATGCGATGAGACTTGTTGCGCTGGACTCGACATCCCCGGGCGAGCGCAAGGGCGTTTTCTCCCCAGAGCGCCTCGCCTGGCTGGACACCGTGTTGAAAGAACAGCCAGACTGGCCGACCTTGCTGTTTATTCATCATCCGCCCTTCGACGTTGATGACCACTATCTTGGCGGTTACCGCCGACCCGAAGAAGCAGCTGCGCTGACCGACCTGGTCAGCCGCCATGCACAAGTCGTGGGACTGCTCTGTGGTCATGTGCATTGGCCGGTCGAGCGCGATTGGGCCGGCACTGTGGCGCGCATCATGCCAAGTGTCGCCGTCGACGTTCGCAAGGGCATTGATGAGGTCGAGGCCCGGGAGCGTCCTATCTATATGCTGCACCGCCTCGCGGACCAGGCCCGCCTTGATAGCCAGTACAGGATGGTTGGCGGCACGCCTTGATTCTTCGCCTGTATCCCATATATAGATTCAGTGAGTTTGAAGTGCTAGAGAACGTACAGCAGCCGCGCGAGGCAAGGACGGGCAGGGACCTTTTTAAGGCAACTCTGCCATTCTCCGTCGAGTCTGTGAAAACGAGTTGGTGGCTGGTCGGATCGACGTTCGTGA
>CAZKZE010000136.1:0-1932 GCA_964557165.1 uncultured Woeseiaceae bacterium | reverse complement strand
ACGGCGGCGCCGAGACCACCGAACAGTCGTTGAAAAAATGTTCTGCGTTTCATGGTTCTATCCCTGTCCTAACTGTTTCGGCGTTTGGAATCTCATCGCGGTTCAGGCATCAGCGCCGATTGTCTCATGTATCGCACTATCGCAACGTAAGATCGTGAAGCAAAAAAAAGGCCCGCGGTATAAGCGGGCCTTAAGCGTGATGCGTGAGTGGCTTTCGATCGTGTATCAACGATCTCGATAGCCCGCTCATGCGTAAGCAACGACGCCAATCATGGACGCAGCGATTGCCGCTATCCAGGATACGCCGTATCGAATCTGCTTCTTATCAAGTTGCAGTACGTAGTGCATAGTCATCATGCTGTGTATTGACATGTGTGGCATTTTGGGCCTCCAAGCGATTGCAAAAAAAACGACGAACTCAACATGCCGTTCGACAGGACGGCACGATACTCCGCCCCCGGTTGCTGACAACCCGAAAAAACTCATCCGTGAGATGAATATAATTCATGACGTAGAGCTGGCGCGGCCTGCAGCACCAGTTTGAGTCAAACACTCCTGTTGGAATCGTGACGGTGCTCACACTCCGCAACTGACAACAATTGGCAATAATTGGGGTCAGAGTAAGAATCAGGCAATTCGACGAACAAGTATAGCTGCAAGGGGATATCGAACCGGCTGGTTTAGTTTTCGCTCTGGCCCCAAATATTAATATTGATGTCCGCTGGGTTATCCTGCGGGTCAGTTTTTACTCTGACCCCAAATATTTAGCCCGGAAGGTCAATGCGACAAACTGTGATCGCTTGTGCGACGCTGTTTCTGGCGTCAGGAATCGGACATGCCGACCGTGCGCTCGATATCGTCATCTTCGGCGCTACCGGAAAAGTCGGCACGCACGTGGTACAAGAGGCGCTGAACCGCGGGCACCAGGTAACGGCGGTGTCCCGGAACCCCGCAAAGGTACTCATGCAGCATGACAACCTCACCGTCGTTGAGGGCGACCTCCTCGACAAGGCGAGCGTCGCCAAAACCGTGGCGCACAAGGACGTCGTCATCTTGTCGGTGCGCGGTGTGATCGGCGATACCGGCTCACCGGAGAGCGCGCTGCAATTTCTTGCCGCCGAGACGCTCGTCGATGTCCTGTTCCGGATGGGTGACAGCGCGCCGCGACTGATCCACGTCGGCGGCTCCGGCTCACTCGAGGTCGAGCCGGGCGTCCTGTACGCCGAGAAGTTGCCGACGATCCTGCTGCCGAAGCACCTCGAGGTGGAGATCCTGGGCCAGATACTGGCACTCGAGTTCTACAGTAAAGTCGACGACGTGACCTGGACCTACGTTACGCCACCCGAGAATTTCACGAACGGGCCGCGCACCGGTGTCTTCCGTATTGGCGGTGACCAGGCACTGGAAGACGGCCGGGGCAGATCCCGCGTTTCGCGCGCTGATTTCGCGGTGGCGCTTATCGACGAAGCGGAACAGGCAAGGCATCCCCGGCAGCGGATTTCGGTGGCGTACTGACCGCGACATTCGTTGCGTAATTTGCATCACTGCGCGTAATTCGGTGTCGCGCGCTGGGCGCGCTCCTACGTCATGGAGGAAAACCTCGGTTCGACCCCGGTTTTTCAGCAGGTATAGCTGCACATTCAGCGCGATCAAGCTAGACTCTGGATACGGTTAAGAATAAGAAAACGGCCGGTCACAAACCGGCCAAGGGGAGTTCGAGATGTTGCAACGTATCCTGTTGTTCGTGGCCATGATGGCCCCGCCGCTGGTTTCCTACGCCAGTACCTGTCCAAGCACCAACGTGATTTCCGCCCCACCAGTCTTCCAGTGGACCTACCACCAAGACCTCGACTACTACAGTGGCACACTCGAGTATGGCGACGTCACGCTGAGCGTCGGAGGCGAAAGTCTGACTACACGCGCCTATCGGCA
>CAZKZE010000135.1:0-2098 GCA_964557165.1 uncultured Woeseiaceae bacterium | reverse complement strand
GAGGTCATCACGATCTCTGCGTCGTAGTCGCTCTCGCCCTTCAGCATCTTGCCGACCGGTTTCGCCGCATCACGTACGCCTTCCATCAACTCGTGCCGCTCGTGGCGTGGATCGTCGTCGGCGACGGCGACCGATATCATAGCCAGGGCCGTAGCCACGAAGACAAGCTGAAGTTTATTCTTGGTCATTGTTTTGAGCCTCTGTCAATTGATAGATTAAAATGCCGAATGAGGAAGAAATTCTGCGAAACCCTATAACGTATCTACCGGGCATTACAATAGCGATGGCGCTCGTCCTGGGCGCGTGCATGGAGCCTGCGCCGCCTGCCGCGGACCTGCGCATCCTGACGCTGAACCTGCACACCTACCAGGAAGTCGACACCGCCGGATTGCCCGAGTCCGAACTGACCGACGAACTCGCGCAGCAACGAGTCGAAGCCTATGGCGCGATCTTCGATCGTATCGCCACCGGCATTTCGGAGCTCGACCCGGATCTTGTCTGCCTGCAGGAAGTCGGCGAATGGCCGGACGGAAAGTGCATCACTCCGGGCGCTTTGAAATTCGGCTCTTCGGACAGCAACATGGTGCACCAGATCCTGTCGCGCCTGCCCGATCGCCGCTACAGCTACACGATGGACTGGTCGCATTTCGGCTGGAGCGTCTGGCTCGAGGGATCGGCCGTTCTGAGCAAATATCCGCTGAGCTTTTCCGAATCCCGCTTCATCAGCAATGCCGATACGATTCCACACAGCAATGACTGGAAGTCGCGTAATGTGCCGATGGCAAAGCTCGAAGTGCCCGGACTCGGCGAGGTATCAGTGTTTTCCGTGCATACGGGTTGGTGGGACGACCCGGACGAGCCGTTCCAGCAACAGTACAGGCGGCTGATGGTATGGGTCGAGGAGGTTTCTGCGAGTTCGCCTGTGACGATCTTGTGTGGCGATTTCAATGTCGCCGCCGGTAGTGCGGGCTACGAGTTCATGCTCGAGGGAAGCGGCTTCGCGGATCAGTATGCGCTGGCCAATCCTGACGGTTTTCTCGACGCGACGATCGGTGCCGGTGCCGACGGTTGGGAAGAAAGCGATGACGGGCGGCGCATCGACTATGTCTTGATGAACGACGACAGCCCGCTCGAAGCCGTGCGAGCACGACGTGTCTTCACGTCAGGCGAACTCGGCCGCGTTTCGGACCATGTCGGTGTTTTCGTCGAGTTTAGACTCGAGGAGGCGGGGAGACCGCAGGTTGGAGGCAAGTGAAGCCCCGTCCCGCTTCGCGCGTAATCCTTCACCCAGTTAACCGCTGCGTTTAGAATACGTCGCGCAACCACCCTCGCAAGGATGTTACCCACCCTGATGGAGTTGACCGTTGATCCAAACTGATGTCGTCATCATAGGCGCCGGCCCATGCGGCCTGTTCCAGGTATTCGAACTCGGCCTTCTCGGCCTCAAGGCCGAAGTTGTCGATTCGATCCGCCAGCCTGGAGGCCAGTGCGCCGAGCTGTATCCTGACAAGCCGATTTATGACATTCCGGCCATCCCGGTTTGCACCGGGGAGGAACTGACAGCCGCTCTGTTGAAGCAGATTGAACCCTTCGACGCCGGCATGCACCTGGGCCAGGAAGTACGGGTATTGCGGCGCGAGGACGATGACACGTTCTTCGTTGAGACCAGCAAAGGCGCACAGCTCAAGGCGAAGGCCGTGGTTATTGCTGCCGGCGTCGGGTCGTTCCAGCCGCGCCCGATTCGTGTGCCGAACGCGGAGGATTTCGAAGGCAAGAGCCTGCATTATCGCGTGCGCGACCCCGAGCAGTTTTACGGTAAAAGACTCGCCATCCTGGGCGGCGGCGATTCCGCGCTGGACTGGGTGCTCGAGCTCGCGGGCAAGGCGGAGCGGATCACGCTGGTGCATCGCCGCGATGAGTATCGCGCCATGCCGGACTCCGTCGCCAAAATGAAAAAACTGGTCGAGGATGGCGTGATAGACGAAATTACGAGCGCCAAGGCGACGGCGATAAATGGTGAAGATGCGCAAGCCACATCGGTCGTCATCCAGCCCAAGGAAGGTGACGCGGTCGAGGTCGAGGTCGACCATGTGCTCGT
>CAZKZE010000134.1:0-2119 GCA_964557165.1 uncultured Woeseiaceae bacterium | reverse complement strand
TAGCGGGGTAGGGTTGAACTTACCCCTGCTCGCTATCTGCGGCCAGCGTCTCCTCGATCCAATAGTCAACTCTCCGCTCGAGTACGGCGAGCGGCATCGCGCCTCCGGTGAGAATCGTGTCATGGAACGCACGAATATCGAAGCGCTCGCCCAGGGCTTCCTCTGCTCGGGCACGTAGCTGCTGAATCTTGATCATCCCTATCTTATAAGACGTCGCCTGCCCGGCAATTACGAGGTAACGCCGCACCTCCGACTCCACGCTCGGAAGCGGTTCGGCCGAGTTCTGCATCATGTAGTCGACCGCCTCCTGCTCGCTCCATCCCTTGCTGTGTAATCCTGTGTCGACAACGAGCCGCAAAGCGCGCCACATCTCGCTCGACAGGCGGCCAAAGTTCGAATACGGGTCCTCGTAGGCTCCCATCTCTAGCGCGAGCAACTCGGAGTAAAGCCCCCACCCTTCGCCATAAGCACCGAAGTTTGCTTGCCTGCGGAACGTCGGCACGTCCACGAGCTCCAGGGCGATCGAGTTCTGCATATGATGGCCAGGATTGCCTTCGTGATACGCGACCACTTCAAGTTGGGGCAGCGGCATCGCGCCCATGTCAGAGAGATGCATGTAGTAAATGCCGGGTCGCGAGCCATCGGGTGTGCCAGGTACATAGTGCTGCGCCGCGCCGTCTTCCTCCCGGTAGGGCTCGACACGTTTGACAACGAGATCCGCTTTCGGAAGTGTGCCGAAATACTCCGGCAACCGTTCATTGATAAATGCCAGCTTCTCTTCCGCTTCGGTGATGAAGGCCTGCCGCCCTTGGTCGGAGTTCGGTTTGTAGAATTGCGGATCGTCGCGCACGAACACGAAGAACGCCTGCAGATCGCCCTCAAATTCGACTTCGCGTTTGATAGCTTCCATTTCACCGCGCAGCCGAGCCACCTCGGCCAGACCCAGCTCGTGGATCTCGTCGGCGGTCATGTCTGTCGTCGTGAATGATGCAAGCAACCGGTCGTAATACGCCTTGCCATTCGGCAGTTGCGCAACACCCGCCGGAGCCTCGGTGGTCAGTTCGATATCTGACTCGACCCAGGCGATCAGGCGTTCATAGGCATCCTTGAACTCGCCGCTCAAGACCTTCTTTGCCGCCTCTCTGTACGCATCCGCCTGCTCTGCCGTGATCATCTCGGACTCGAGTAGGCCGTCAATCTTGCGATTCGCATCGCTCCAGAGCGCAGCGGGGTCGCCATCAGTGAACGGCGCGCCGGTTATGACGGCCCTGGCCTGCTCAACCACGCCTTCGTATGCAAAGCGTGGTGGCCGAACACCGTTCTCCGCATATTTCTGCGCGCGATCGATGAGCTGATTCATGGCCCGTGCGGCACCGCTCAGTCGCTTGATGTACGCGTCCATGTCGCCAGGTTCGTCGATGCGGTGAAAATTGCTCAGGAACATCGGCACCCACGCCTGGGGGCCGAAGAACTGGGTAAACAGGTAGCCATTGCCACGGAACTCGCGGTTCGCCGCTTCGTTCTCGTATTGGTACTTCCAGATGTCGTAGGAAATCTGCGCACTGGGCGTCAACGCGGCATAGTCGAACTCCCGCTCCATCGCTTCAACCGTTTCACGGCGCCATTCGAACTGACGGTCTTCGGCTTCTTCGGAAATGTCATCGATCTCATCGTAACGCTCTTTGCGCCCGAGCATCGTGAGTTGAAGCGGGCTGAACTGCAACTGCTCCTCGTAACGTTCCTCGAACCAGGCGTTGAGACGTTGCGATTCGGACTGTGCCGCCTCAACAGCAACGGATTCCGAACTATCAGCCTGTGACGGTTGCGGCCCGGGTTCTTCCTTGGAACAAGCTGACAGGCATAACAATGCGACGAAAGAGACGAATATTCTTTTCATGGCGACCTCGGTTCTTCTTGCCAAGGCCCGCATTCTACCGGGATTGCACCATCCGCGCTCCGCACTTCGGTCCTCCTCGGCTGAACCTACTTCCTCGTGAGTTCAAGTCGAGCTCACTATGCAAATAAGAATGCCGGACCCGACAAAACCGGACCCGGCATATTAATTTGGTAGCGGGGCGTGATTGCCCTCGCCCCTTCGGGGCTCTTTATGTCGGCCAGC
>CAZKZE010000133.1:0-2219 GCA_964557165.1 uncultured Woeseiaceae bacterium | reverse complement strand
GGGCTTGAATAGTAAGGCACGAGCGTCCAGGCCGAGTAGTCGTCAATCCCTTTCTTGTCCGCCCAGGCGTTGAATTTCTTGGTCGCGGCATCGAGATCGGCCGGGCTTTTGCCGTCATTGTACGTGCAGGCAAACATTTCTATCGGTGTCGCCACGTTCGGTTCAGCCGCTTCTCCCTCATGCTCGTCCGCAATGCCAATGCCAAGCGACAGCAATAATCCGCCCGACACGAGCAACGTCAAAAACTTCTTCATTGATTTCCCCTTTTTCTTGTTGTTGGCATCAGCCGATTGCCGTGCCAGTCGGCAAGAGTATAGACATAGCCAAAGTCATATTGGAAGAACTCTAAATCTGTATTGCGCAAGACGTCTACTGCGGGCCGGAGCGACTTTCGGCGCTCTGCTCGCGGATGGCCTTGAACTCCGAGCCGGATTTCCACTTAGGCCAGCGCTTCGAGTTGCCGAGATCCTCGAGGATGATTCTGAACAGTGCGATGTCGTCGGCCGCGCCACGCAGATCCCAGTCCGGCGACCATGCGTCACAGGTCTGATGGTAGCAGTTGCCGATGTAATCGGCGATCCACTGATCGCCTGCCTCGCGGCCACCCTCGACCAGGTCCGCGCCCCCGGCGATACCCATGATCAACAACACGGGCACCCCCTGCCGCGCGAGTGAAAAATGATCGGCACGATAGAACAGCCCGTTTTCGGGCAGGTTCTCCGGTGAGACGACGCGCCCCTGCCGGGCCGCGGCACTGGCAAGGTCGTCCTCGAGGTCGCTTTGCCCCTCGCCGACGAGTATCACGTCGCGCGCAGGGCCAGCCGTTTGCAGGATGTCCAGTGTCAGGTTGGCGACCGTCTTCTCCAGTGGATAGACAGGATCAACCACATAGGCCTGAGAACCGAGCAGACCGCTTTCCTCTGCGGTCCAGGCCGCGAAGACGACGCTGCGTTCCAGCGGCGGACCGGCGGACAAGACGCGCGCGATCTCCAGCACGCCGGCCATACCCAAGGCGTCGTCATTGGCGCCCGGTCGCACCGTGCGACCTTGCGTATCGGGTTCTCCGATACCGTAGGCATCCCAGTGAGCGGAAACCATGAGGACCTCGTCGGAACGACTCGTGCCCGGCAGCTTCGCGAGTACGTTGCTGCTTGCGATGCTCTCAACCTGCACGGTCAGATCCGCGCCGAAAGTGACGTTGTCCAGTTCGAATGCCTCGAAGTCCGTTCGCCTTGCGCGAACGCGCAGCTCGTCTAGATCGTAACCAGCCGTGGCCAATAAGGCCGCGGCCGCATCGCCGTGCAGCCATCCCTGCAAGGTGACAGGCTCCTCATCGGACTCGAGTCGCACGACCGCGTAATTCTCACCCGGCGACGATGAAGCAACATTCCAGCCGTACCCGGCGGCTTCGGTTTCGTGAATGACCAGCGCCGCCGTGGCGCCACGACGGGCCGCTTCCTCGAACTTGTACGCCCAGCGTCCGTAGTAGGTCATGCGCCGGTTGCCGAAGCGCCCGGCAGCCTCTTCGTCGGGCGCAGCGGCGAAGTCGGGATCGTTGACGAGAAAAAGCGCAACCTTGCCTTCGAGGTCGATGTCACCGTAGTCATCCCAGTCACGCTCGGGCGCATGCGCACCGAAACCGACGAACACGACCGGCGCATCGATTGCCATCGACTCGACAGGGCGAATCGTGCTGACTTCAATATCGGTCTGCTGCTGCAAGGTCTGCACCTCGCTGCCAACCGTGAATTCGATAGCTGCAGGTGCCTGTACCTGGGTATGGATCAGCGGCACGTTCTGGACCCAGGAGCCGTCCCTGGCGCCAGGCTCGAGTCCGAGTTTCGAGAACGCCTCTATCAGGTATTCGACGGTTTTCTTGCCGCCAGGCGTTCCGGGCGCACGACCTTCGAACTCGTCCGAAGCCAGCACCTTGACGATCTCCGACAAGTGTTCGGTGTCGATTTGAGACACCTTTTCGGTGCCTGCTGATTCGGTACTCTCGACCGAATCCGACGGTGTAGCGGGTTCCTGCTGGCCGGTTCCGCAGGCCGCCAGGCCTGCGATGATCGACGCGATGAGCAGTGCTCGGTGCAACATTGGGCTCTCCCTTTTTCTAAGCTACCTTCCGCAAGGGGCTTCATGGAAACCCTGACGGCCACTGCGGCAGAAGAATAACAGCCCTCGCGGGGCCATAATTGTTTTACTGGCGGAGAGGGGGG
>CAZKZE010000132.1:0-2225 GCA_964557165.1 uncultured Woeseiaceae bacterium | reverse complement strand
TCACCTGATGTCGAGCGCCGGCGCCAGGAAAAAGAAGCGGACATCGCCGAAATACTGAGCTATGAACTCGATCCGGCAGAATATGGTGAGACCAAGAGATGCCTGTCGGACAACGAGTACCGCAACTTCCGCGCGCTCGACGACCAGCGCCTCCTGTTCGAAGGTCGGCGCAACAAGCTCTGGATCAACACACTGCGCGGGCGTTGCCATGACCTTCGCTTCGGGGACGTGCTCGTCGTTAGACAAACCACGGGCTCGCGAATGTGCGATATGGACCGATTCCAGGTCGCAGACTGGTTCGACTGGCCCTGGTATCGACGCTGGCCATGGTACTGGGGCGGCAGTTGGGGAACCGGTGCCACCTGCTCGCTTGGCAAGTTTCAGCCAGTCACCGAAGCGCAGGTAAGCGAAATCGAGGCAGTGCTAGAATCCCGCTAGGAACTTCAGGGAACCGGGGGAGCTACCATGCGAATGACATGGCTGAGCATCGCACTGCTGTTATCAGGATTCGCCCAGGGGCAGACGAAAGCCGAGGAGCAGGCGGTCGACTATTTCGCGCGTGACTCCTTCCGAATCGACACATTCGTCTGTCCTTTCAAAGATGATATCGACTACGAACCTGGTGAAATCGAGTGTGGTTTACTGCAGGTACCCGAGAACCGCGAGAATCCCAACTCACGCTTTATCGAGCTGCACTTCGTCAAGCTCAATTCAACCTGGGACGATGAAGCGGAAGAAGAAGAGGACGACGAGGAAGAATCGAGCCTTGCTCCCGGCAAACGTGACGATGTCGTCATTTACCTGACGGGCGGTCCCGGGGCGCACGCGACCACTTACGTCGAACGGTTCAAGGATCACCGCATCCTGAAGCATCGCGACATGTACATCCTGGAGCAGCGCGGCATCGGCTACTCGGACGACTTCTGTCCCGAGTACTCTGCTCGCAAGCCCGAGAAATTCGACGTTGAGACTTACGACGAACAGCAGGAAGCGACATTAACGGCAGCCGACGACTGTGCGGCTAACGCTATCGCAGCCGGCGTCGACTTGACGGGATATAACACGATCGAGAATGCGCGTGACGTTCATGCATTTCGACTGGCACTCGGCCTCGAACAATGGAATGTCTGGGGCATCTCCTACGGTACGATTCTCGGCCAGGCCTATATCAAGGAAGATCCCGAAGGCATTCGCGCAATCGTTCTGGACTCCATCGTCCCGCTCAATGCCGGGGACCAATCTCATTACTGGCAGGTCATTAAATGGTATGACCGCGATCTTCGCAAACTCGAGGAATTGTGCCGGGCGGATGCCGGATGTGCGAAGCGTTACCCCGATCTCGGCGAACGGCTTCGGCAAGCAGCGAGGTCTGTCCTGGACACTCCCATTACCGTCGATGTCGAGAAGTCGGAAATATACCCGTCAGGCAAGGCGCGCGTGTTTGCCGATATCGTGGCGTTCCTGCCATTCATAATGCTCTACGAACAAACGAGCTACCCGGGACTGCCAGGCATGATTTACGCGTGGACGGACCTGGTCGAAAAACGTGACGAGACCTTGTTCAAAGCACTCGCCCAGGCCGGAGACGGGGATCTTGGCGGTCTGAGCCAGGGCATGTACAACGCGATCTTTTGTCTGGACGGCTACAGGGAAGCGCAGATCAGCTCGGGCGCCGCGGACCGCGAAGCGTTTCCCGTCTTTGGCGAAGTCCTTGGCTCGGCGGAATTCGATAAGAAAGCGGCGCAGCGTTGCCGGGACTTCGGCATGGCCCCCAGGGACGGAGCAGAGTACCAGCCGCCCAGCACCGACATACCGGCATTGATCGTAGCCGGAGACATGGACCCGGTTACGCCGCCGCCGCTGGCGAAAGCGATACTGCCCGGCTTCTCCGATGCCACCTACGTCGAGTTCCCCTACGCTGGCCACGGGCCTCTGCGATCTGTTGAATGTGGCGGAGACCTGCTCAACCTGTTTTTCGACGATCCGAACGGCGAGCCTGACCTGAGTTGTGTGGATGAAATGGAAGCACCCAGGTTCTTCGTGCCGCTCTATACCAGCGACGTCGGTCCACGCCTGCTGTTGCTCGCGGTCGAGGATGAGAAGAAACTGGCGGCTCCAGGCGCATGGGCCGGCACCAGCATTATCATCTCATTCATCGCTTTCATTTGGTTGTCCGTTGCACCGCTGGGCCGACGCATCGACAAGCGTCAGCCTGTCAACGTGTC
>CAZKZE010000131.1:0-2313 GCA_964557165.1 uncultured Woeseiaceae bacterium | reverse complement strand
CTCGCTTTCACATCGGCACGCTGGAAAATCCGTTGTTTCCGGGGCTGTTCCAGCGTGCGGCCATGACGGTCAGTGGCTCGATCCTGGCCGCCGAACTCGCACTTGAGGGCCACGTTGTGTTTCATCCGTCGGGTGGCACGCATCATGGACGCCCGGACCGGGCCTGTGGGTTCTGTTACTTCAACGACCCGGTCTTCGCGATACGCACGTTCTTGCAGCAGGGTTGCGAAAGCGTCATGTACGTCGATCTCGATGCTCACCACGGGGATGGGGTCGAGAACGCGTTTGCAGAGGACTCGCGGGTCCTGACCGTCTCTATCCATGAAGAAGATCGCTGGCCATACAGTGGTGCCGCCGATGACCGGCGTGACGGCTGTGCGCGTAATATGCCAGTGCCCAGAGGCTTCAATGACGATGAGCTGGACTACCTCATCGAGCATGCCGTCCTGCCCCTGGCGGAGTCATTCAAGCCCTCTGCGCTGGTCCTGTGCTGCGGCGCCGACTGCCTGGCGGGCGATCCTCTGTCAGGGATGATGCTGAGCAATGTGGCGCTGTGGGACGCGGTCGACAAATTTGTGGCGTTACACCAACCGACTGTCGTTCTGGGCGGTGGCGGTTACAATCCGTGGACCGTTGCGCGCTACTGGGCCGGACTATGGGGCAGGTTGACGGGGCGGGACTTGCCGCACGTCCTGCCTGAGGAAGCACAGATCTTACTTGGACGCATGGAGTGCGACTTGATCGATGAGGAAGACGTTGAGGACGACTGGATCAGGACATTGGTGGATTCTCCGTATAACGGGCCCGTACGTGAGGCCATAAAATCGCTGGCAACCGAGATTGTGAGGACTTAGGAATGGCGTGGTTAGACTTGTTGAATGACATCGAAGACCTCGAGGACGCCGAGTTCGATGCCGCGCTCGTGGCGCAATACGAAAGTGCCGCCGGCACTGGCGACCCACGACCTATGCGGTTTTCAACGCCGACTTTCAAGGAATATGAAACGACGGAACTCAGCGGCTGCGGCAAAAACAGCTTTCCGGCGTTTTCGATTACTGCGGCGGCCTGCGGCCTGAACTGCGATCACTGCCAGAAGAAGATTCTCGAGCCGATGATCCCGGCAACCAACCCGGACATGCTGGACCAGAAAGTGCGCCATCTCATCGATACGCAGGAACTGAACGGCTTCTTGTTGTCCGGTGGCTCCAATAAACGTAACGAGATCAACTACACACGTTATTTGCCGGTTGTCGAGCGACTGAAGAAGGACTTCCCCGACCTGAGAATCGCCGTGCACAGCGCGCTGATGAAGAAGCCGCAGGCCCAGGCGATGGAGGCGGCTGGAGTTGATACCGTGATGATGGACGTCATCGGTGCGCAGGAGACAATTAAAGAAGTCTACAAACTGGATCGGCCGGTCGCCGACTTCGAAGAGACGCTGGCGGCGCTTTGCTCGACCTCGATGGAAGTCACGCCGCACATCGTCATTGGTCTTCACTATGGCCAGATTCTCGGTGAAGCCAATGCGCTCGACATCGTCAGCCGCTACCCCGTCACGGCCCTCGTGCTCGTCGTGATAATGCCGTTTTATGCCAAGCCAGGTACCTTTGTAACGCCCGGCACGACAGATGTCGGCAAGATCTTCCTCGAGGCTCGTGAGCGAATTCCCGACAGGCAGGTATTGCTCGGTTGTGCGCGGCCCCCCGGAATGCATAAACGCGTGACGGATGCGTACGCGATCATGGCGGGTCTCGACGGCATCGCGTTTCCCGCCGATGGTGCCGTTTCCGTCGCGCATTCGATCGGGCGACCGTTCGAGCAGGCGCACTCCTGCTGTTCGATCAAGCTCGGTAGTGAATTCAACGTATCCCTCGAGCGCACTTGCGCGGCCTGAGGCAAGGACTTTAGACGATGAGTTGTTTCGAACATAAATCCAACGTTGAGATGGAACCGCGTGCGCCGCTAAAGACACCAGCCGATCGCAAGAACGGCAAGCACGTCAAGGCGAACGACATACCGCCCGAAGGCGTCTACCTGCCAAACAACAACATCATGGCGCCGCACATGATATCGCCGGAATACGTGCAACTGTCTAACGCGGCGGCCATTACGCTCGGGATCATGGGCGGACGCATGTATCGCACCGAATGCACGCGTTGCCTGAACCTGTTGCTGACCTATCCCGAGGGGTGTCGTGCCAATTGCGCCTATTGCGGCCTGGCAAGACACCGGGAAGCCGACCGCGATTACGCTGATCGCAACTTCATTCGCGTCGACTGGCCTGCCGTG
The DNA here is from genome assembly GCA_964557165.1 of uncultured Woeseiaceae bacterium. GTDB lineage: Bacteria > Pseudomonadota > Gammaproteobacteria > Steroidobacterales > Woeseiaceae > UBA1847. The sequence goes on along the minus strand of CAZKZE010000131.1, from coordinate 24 downwards.
CCCATGGCGGAGATCGTCGACATC
>CAZKZE010000130.1:0-2447 GCA_964557165.1 uncultured Woeseiaceae bacterium | reverse complement strand
TTCTTCGATCCCAACGGCCATCGTCTCGAACTCGTTGCCAACACGCAGACGCAGGAACAGATCGATGAACTCAAGCGAGTCGCCCCGGCGATGCTCGAAGAATGGAGCCAGACCAAGAAAGCGCCGCGCCACGCCGCGTGGCTGCATGAGCTGGAATTCAGAGGGGACCAATAGTGAAGCTCGCATCCCTGAAAGATGGCCGCGACGGCCGCCTCGTCGTCGTGTCGCGCGACCTCGCCCGTTACCTGCCAGCAAACGACATCGCCCCAACCCTGCAGGCGACGCTCGATGACTGGAAAACAGTGCGCCCTGCCCTTGAAGCTCTAGCGGAGAGAGTTGACGCTGGAAACGGCGAGTCTTTCAGCGAATCGGACTGCGCCTCGCCTCTGCCTCGCGCGTATCAATGGGCGGACGGCTCGGCGTACGTCAATCACGTCGAGCTTGTACGGAAAGCCCGCGGCGCCGAGATGCCTGCGACCTTCTGGACCGACCCCCTGATGTACCAGGGCGGCTCCGATACTTTCCTTGGCCCGCGCGACAATATCGTGATGGCGGATGAGGACTGGGGCATCGACTTCGAAGCCGAGATTGTCGTCGTTACTGACGATGTGCCCATGGGCGTAAGCCCTGCCGACGCTGTGGATCATATCCAGTTGATCATGCTCGTGAACGACGTATCGCTGAGAAACCTGATTCCGGGCGAGCTTGCCAAGGGATTCGGTTTTTTCCAGTCGAAACCATCGAGCGCGTTCTCGCCGATTGCGGTAACGCCCGATGAACTCGCCGATGCCTGGCGCGATGCAAAGGTACACCTGCCGTTACTTTCGTTCCTCAATGGGACCGCCTTTGGCAAACCTGAGGCCGGCGTCGACATGACGTTCGATTTCGGCCAGCTCGTGGCACACGCGGCGAAGTCACGGCCACTAGGCGCCGGAGCGCTCATCGGTTCCGGAACGGTTTCGAACAAGCTGCACGACGGACCGGGCAAGCCCATCGAGGAAGGTGGCGTCGGTTATTCGTGCATCGCCGAAATCCGCACGATCGAAACCATCAACGACGGCAAGCCGAGCACTTCGTTCATGAAATTCGGTGACCGGATTCGTATTGAAATGAACGACGCATCGGGCCGATCGATATTCGGTGCCATTGACCAGGTTGTGGAAAAGTACGGAGCCTGAGTGACGATCAGGCTTTACAGCTACTGGCGATCGTCGGCCGCTTACCGGGTTCGCATCGCGCTGAACCTCAAAGGTCTCGATTACGAAACCGTGGCAGTATCCCTCGCGCCGGGTGAATCTGCGCATCGCAAAGACGAGTATCGCGCGATCAACCCGCAGATGCTTGTGCCGTTTCTCGAAGATGGCAAGATCGCCATCGGGCAGTCGATGGCAATCGTCGAGTACCTTGAAGAGGCCTACCCGACAACGCGCCTGCTGCCTCATGACGAACCGCTGCGCAGCCAGGTGCGGGCCTTCTGCAACATGATTGCCTGCGACATACACCCGCTCAACAACCTGCGCGTGACGACCTACATCAAGGCCGAGCTGGGCGCTGACAAGGCCGCCACGAACGCGTGGTATGCGCATTGGATTCGCGAGGGGTTCGCGGCGGCCGAGACCCTGGCCAGCGACGGTCCTTACGTATTCGGCGACGATCTAACGCTCGCCGATGTCTTTCTCGTGCCACAGATGTACAACGCGAGGCGTTTCAAGGTGCCGCTCGGCGACTTTCCGAAACTCGTGGCAACGACCGACGCATGCAACGAATTGTCCGCGTTCAAAAAAGCAGCGCCCGAACAACAACCGGACGCTGCTGCAACCCAGGTGTGACTTATTGGCTGGCCTGTAACGCCTTGTGACTCTCCATCCAGAGATTCACCTGGTCCCTTGCTTCGGCCACTTGCTCAGGCGTCATTCTCGACTCGAGGAATTCGAGTTTTGACTTGGCATCCAGGTCGCCAAATTGTGTCGCGAGGCTGAACCACTTGTACGCCTCTACGGCGTCGTACTTTTCCGAGTAGTCCATCGCGTAAACGCGACCAAGTGCCAACTGGGCGCCGACGACGCCCTGGTCTGCGGCCAACAGGTACCACTTGATACCCTCTTCTTCATCAATAGGGACGCCCCAGCCGTTCTGGTGCATTACGCCCAGGTTGTACTGAGCCTCAGCGTGCCCTTTTTCCGCGGCCGCCCGGTAATATTTGAGGGCCTGATCATCGTTCATGTCGACGCCAAAACCGTTGCCGTACAACAGGCCCATGCCGTAGCAGGCATCGGCATCGCCGGCGTCCGCCAGGTCCTGCCACTCGCTCAGGGCCGTCGCGTAGTCGGTTGAACTGTAGGCATCCCAACCTTTCTGAAAATCGCCGGCCCAGACTATTGTCGGGAAAAGTATTAGAAAAAGTGCGAGAACGGTGCGTGACACGGTGCGCATGGCCGTTACCCTCC
>CAZKZE010000129.1:0-2567 GCA_964557165.1 uncultured Woeseiaceae bacterium | reverse complement strand
ACGAGGCCCTCAAGATGGTCATCTCGCTGGGTGTCGTCGTGCCCCAGTGGCGCAATAGCAAGACCGGCGAGCTGCCCCTCGGCCTTCCTGACGAGGCAGACTAGCGTGGTATCTTTCACCCCATAAGAACAGGGCGGGCTGCCAGATGGGGACATTCTTCAGCGAACTAAAGCGCCGCAAGGTACTGCGAGTCGCAGTTGCCTACATCGTTGCCTCGTGGGTGCTGCTGCAGGTCGCCGATGTGCTCGCCTCTATCCTCGAGTTGCCGGCCTGGGCGGCAAAAATTACTTTTTTCATCCTCGTCATTGGTTTTATCCCGGCATTGATCCTTGCCTGGGCTTACGACCTTACGCCGGAAGGCGTCGAGGTAACCCCGCGTGCTGATGGTGGTGCGGCCGGCTCCCGAAAAGGCCCACTCCTGGCCGCGGCGCTCATTGTTGTGGCGGGTATCGCAGGAACGAGCTGGTGGTATTCCGGTAAAGACCTTCGTTGGGCGCGAGATGTGGCAATGTCGGAGGTTGAGGAATTCGTCGCCGCTGGCGACTACGAGTCGGCGTATACGCTGGCAATCGAGATAGAGAGCGTGCTGCCCGATCACCCGGGCATGCAGGAGATCTGGAAGTCTTTCGCCTGGAAGACGTCCCTACCGAGTTCGCCGGAAGGCGCAAAGGTCTATCGTCGGCCATACAACAACCCCGACGCGGAATGGCGGTTCCTGGGCGTCACTCCCATCCACGAGACCAGGGTCCCGATGGGACTGTCGTTGTTACGCTTCGAAGCTGACGGCCTGGAGCCGCTGCTGAGGGCAGTTGGCGGCGGCATCTTCGCGGTGACGGAATTGCCGGTCGAGAACAAGCCACGGGCTGGATTCGCCAATGTCAGCCCTGGCAGTTTCTACCTTCAGCCGAGCGACGAAATTCCGTCCGGGATGGTGATCGTGCCGGGCTGGACCGAGGTGGTCGACGGCGAGGCAGTCGAATTTCGCGACTTCTTCCTGGGTCGGCACGAAGTCACCAACAGCCAGTTCCAGGCATTCGTCGACGCGGGCGGCTACGGAAGAAAAGACCTCTGGGAACATGACTTCGTCGATGGTGAGACGATACTGACGTTCGGGGAGGCGATGGAGAAATTCGTCGATCGCACCGGCCGGCCCGGCCCAGCCGTGTGGGAGGCCGGAGCCTATCCCGAGGGCAAGGCCGGACATCCTGTAACCGGCATCAGCTGGTACGAGGCCACGGCTTATGCCCGTTTTGCCGGGTTCGAGTTGCCGACCGTGGGCCACTGGCGTCGTGCGATAGCGATGGGTCTCCTGGCCTGGGAAGTCCCGGCAAGCAACCTGGAAAGTGACGGCACCGTGCCCGTCGGTTCACTGAACAGTATTGGCTGGACCGGCACCTACGATATGGCCGGTAATGCAAGGGAATGGTGTTTCAACGAGGCCGGCGATCGGCAGCGTGTGATTGTGGGTGGCGGCTGGAATGACCTGTCGTATTACGTCGAGAACAGTGTCGAGGAGCCACACCGGATACCGCCGATGGATCGATCGGAGACCAACGGCCTGCGTTTGATGTCTTCAATTGATGAAACACCGGCAAAGAAAATTGCCTCGCGTCCGGTTGTCGACAAGGCGCCTGTACCGATTCCCACCCCTGTCTCCGACGAGGTCTTCGCGGCAAAAGCGCGGGACTATGACTATGACAATAGGGCACTCAATGCGACGGTAGAGAGCACCATCGAGTTCAGGCACTGGACACGCCAGCTCATCACTTTTGACGGCGAACAGGACGAAGATCGCATACCGCTCTATCTGTATCTTCCGAAAACCAAAACGTCGCGGCATCAGACAGTACTGTTCTGGCCCGGCGCGACATCGCAGTTCCTCGAATCCGTCGACGACTACCCGATGACGTTGGGTTTCCTTTTGCGCAATGGCAGAGCCGTCGCTTTTCCCGTTCTCAAGGGGATGTACGAGCGGCGTTTGCCGTCCTGGCCCGACTGGACGACGAATAGCGGGCGCAATCTCGCCATAGAAGAGGTGCGCGAGTTTCGTCGCGTAGTCGACTATCTCGAAACGCGGCCTGATATCGACGCCGACAATCTCGGCTACTATGGCCTCAGCTGGGGCGGCCGGGTCGGTGCGATCGTGCTGGCCGTGGAGCCCAGGATCAAAGCGGCGGTGCTCAACCAGGCCGGTATCAACGCCGGCGACCATCCTGACATCAATGTCGTGAACTTCCTGCCCAGAGTGACCGTGCCCGTATTGCACTTCAGCGGGCTCTACGACACCGACTTCCAGTTTGACACCTCGTCGAAGCCCTTTTTCGAGCGCCTCGGGACGGCCGCGGCGGACAAGAAACACATCGTCGAACCGACGGGTCATTTCGTGTCGCCGGCAATCGTCAAGGGTGAGACGCTGGACTGGCTGGACCGGTACCTGGGGCCCGCCGAATAGCTTGCGCCTCCGGCCCCCAAGCCGTACCATTCCGCCTCCTTTTTCAGGGCTTTTCCCGGATTTTTTGCGATGCGTAGCCATTATTGTGGAGAGATCAACGAGTCTCTCGTAGGCC
>CAZKZE010000128.1:0-2606 GCA_964557165.1 uncultured Woeseiaceae bacterium | reverse complement strand
CGACCCTGAATTCTCACCCAGCCCCAGTTGCGTCCGGACTGTTCGCCGGCGATATGCCCTTTTTCGCAGAGCACGACGCTCACACCTTGTTTGGCGAGAAACCAGGCCGTCGAAACGCCAACAATGCCCCCACCAATGACGACGACATCGGCCGCGGCCGGCACCTGGGGCGGCGGCTCGAGGGAGCCGCTCCAGGTCGATGCGACGATGTTCTCCGCTACTTGCGCTGTCATGTTTGAATAGTACCGGAATCCCTACAGACGCACGTGTGGAAGCGATGACGAGCCGGAGCGCCTGTGGCTAGACTGCGCGTTCTCTTCGTATGATTTTTCCGGCCGACCCGGGACGAAGGCTCAGACTGCCTTCAGTCTCACGATGCGCGTTTGCCCGCCAGGATCTGAATCACGCCGGTAGCGCCGAGGTCGATGCCGTCCGCATCGTAGGTCACATATTCCTCATCCCGCCGAAACACGACACAGTTTCGACCGGCGGCCTTGGCGTAATAAAGTGCCTCGTCAGCAGCTTTTATGATGCTTTCCGAGTCTCCGTCGGTGGTCGGGATGATCGACGCAATACCGACGCTGATAGTCACTACATCGTGTGACGAGCCCGGGTGCTCTATCTGCAGTCCTTCTACCGTCCGTCGCATGCGCTCGGCGACGACAAGGGCGTCGTCGGTCGTGGAGCCGCCGAGAACCGCCACGAACTCTTCTCCGCCGTAGCGCGCTACAAGATCGAGAGGCCGCGTCGCACATAACGCGAGTGCCTCGGCGACCTCCCGCAGGCACTCATCGCCTGCCTGGTGTCCAAGCGAATCGTTGTAGATTTTAAAAAAATCGATGTCCGCGAGAATCACTGCGACCGGGACCTGATCACGGGCGCCGAGACGCCAGGCGCGCCGCTCGAAAGCGTCAAACTCCCTGCGGTTGGGAATGCCCGTGAGCGCATCGGTCCTGCTCAGGCCACTCAGTGTCCGATTGGCCTCTTCAAGTTCTGCGGTCTGCTCCGCAATCTCGACGTCCTTCCGGGCGATCGTCTGTGTCAACTCGCGCCGCAGCGCCTCGCCCGCCTCGATCGAATTGCCGAGTCGGGCGTGCGCCTTTTGAAGCTGCTTTGAGCGTGCACGCATCGCGCGGAAAATAGGCCTGAATTCCCGGGCCGTGTTGACCGGTGTTCGCACTGCGTCGCCCGCGCCATCTATGCTGAAGCTCCTTATAGCCGCATTCATGTCCCGAACGGACTGACTTACGCGCCTGACAATCGCTCTGGCTACTAACAGGGATATCGCGTAAGCGATCAGCAATAGAAGCCCGCCAACCCGATAATCGCCGAACATCTGCGCCGCTACTTGCTCCACAGGCACGCGCAGGAAAACCCGCCAGCCATTGGCGGTCTTGGCGTAGACACCCATTTGCCGATGGCGCTGCCCGTCGTGCACGTACTCGAAGTCGAACGCACTATGCTCACTACCTGAAGCAGCCTCGGTCACCAGGGACGAGCCCGCTATCGACTCCAGTGGCGACAGGTGCGCCTCTCCGGTTGCGTATATGACCCGGTTTTCTTTGTCGACAACAATCATGACGGCACCGTCAATATGTGGCCGCTCCTTGTCAATGGCCTCGAACGCACCGAGATTCATGGAACCCTCAACAATGCCAACCCGATTCCCCATTGCGTCGGTCAAGGCCGCGCTGATCCCCACTATGGGGTCGCTTCCCAGGCTGCGACCTCGAAACGGATCTGAAATGAATGGCTGCCCATCCGACATCGGCGCACGAAAGTATTTCCGGTCGGATACATTGTGACCCGTAAGATCCCGGACAGTCGTCAGAGGACCCGAAAGGAAACTCGTGGCCGCGACAATGTCGCCGTCGACGTTTGCCACCAGCATCGTAAGGAATTCCGTATACACAGCATGGTGCAGCAGCAGTGCTTGCGATACAGATGCATGCGAATAGTCGCCGCTGGCACTGATGGCGGACGCGACGCTGTCGATACCGGCGCTATGCTTGTCGAGGTAGTGGTCGATAGCATAGGCCGTAGACCTGGCTGTCTCGTCGATACGGCCGGATAGCCTTTCCATTCTCAGGTGTGCCGAGCGTTCCGATAACACCAGGATCAGGGCCAGAACGGGAATCGTGCCGACCAAGGCCAGCCCGATGATCAGGCGCGAGCGCAGACTTTGCTTCGCCGAGTACTTCGCCAGGATGCTATTCTGATCCGATGCCACGAACTGGAATAACGCGAACAAGCCCAGGCTGCCCAGCAACACATACGCGACGACCGGCACCCAGTCGTGCCAGGTGAAGAGTATATCTGTTGTAAATGGCGTATCGGAAATAGGCAGCATGCTGTCAGTTGCCAATAGTCAGAATCCTGACGGTCGTTATCGGCCGGCGGGGTTGGATCTTTAGCGCTGCCGGCCCATGGCGTAAGGCGAGTTACCTGAGAACAATGTCTGCACATATCTACTTCGACCTCGATGGCACATTGACTGATCCATACGAGGGAATTACGAAGTGCATACTCTACGCACTCGATGAACTGGGATTTCCGCACCCCGGCGACGAATACCTTCACGGCTGCATCGGCCCGCCCTTGTATGA
>CAZKZE010000127.1:0-2636 GCA_964557165.1 uncultured Woeseiaceae bacterium | reverse complement strand
AAGATCGCAGATGGATCAACGAGGTACAAGTTTTATCCCCGTGAACGGGCGCCAGGCGATCTGAGATTCATTACTACCGGGGTAGCAAGCCTGCATCAAGCTGGTATTCAACCTTCTTGCCCGATACCGGGCACCTGAACGCCAACAGGAATGCCGTTAGCTGGAGGTCGACACCGTCAACTGCTCCGGCGCCGTACAAGCGATCGCCCACAACCGGGTGGCCAAGGCTCGACAGATGACGGCGAACCTGGTGTTTTCGGCCGGTCTCGATGCGCACTTCCAGCAGCGATTGCTCGCTATCGGCTCTGACCTCCTGGAGCGAAAACTCGCTAACTGCGCCCTTGCCGTCAATCGGTTGATCAACACGGAGTGGATTGGGCTGCGCAGAGCAATCGCCGCCCACCAATGCCAGGTAGCGCTTTTCGACTTTGCGTGACCGAAACAGCTTCGATAGTGCCGCCGCTATGCTCTTTGTGTGAGCTATCAGAATAAGTCCTTTGGCGGCCCGGTCGAGACGATGAACAGTAAATGCCGGGCGCTCCGGTTGCAGATGCCGCTCGGCCCAGCGTACGACTGTGCAGTGATCGCCCCACTTCGAACCTTGCGATCGCAAGCCATAGGGTTTGTTCCAGACAGAGTAGTCGCCGACGTCCGCGATCAAGGTCGGTTCCGCGGGAATCTCGGCCAGGACTTCGGCATCGTAGTAAAGGTGTAACTCGTCGCCTTGGCGTAGCGTGCGTTTCGCACGCCGCAGCCGTTGCGTGTTACGGCCACGGGTAAGCCACACCGCCCCCTGGGTCATCGCGAACTTGATACGCTGCTTTGACAGGCCCGATGCGTTCTGCAGCAGGACAGCTGCGTTTTGATTGGGGGATTCGACCGTTACGTGGGATTCGATTCTCACGGGAAGATACTACGCGACAACCGTTCCGCAAACGATGCGGCTTTTAGTCATCGGCAGCACGCGCAATTCGGCCGGCTTGACGTCTCGAACAGGAGGTTTTCAGCTCACCTTATGCCGGTGTCGAAACTAAGAACGACGTCGGCAAAGCCGTCCTCGGGCACGGTCACCGATGTCGCCTGCTGCTCGGGAAACAAGATAGGCGCTGACGAATCTGGAACAATAGTGTACTCGCCAGGGGACAACGCAACCTCAAAGAAACCATTCTCGTCAGACTTGAATCGCGCCACTTCATTGCCCTGAGAGTCCAGCACGCTAAACGGCGCGCTGAACGGTTCTTCGTTGCTCTCACCTAAAATCTCGGGCCCGGGATTGATTGGCCCTCTGAGCACTTGCCCCCGAATACCGGTCCCGGCGGCGATCAATGGGCTTGCGACCTGATCCCACAGGGTCTGCTCGGAGATGATGCCGGAGCCATCGCCCGGATCAATCTCCAGGCGAACGCTGGCATTATCGAGTACCAACAGTCCGACCGATGCACCGTCAGCACCCGTAACCAACAACTCACCTGCGAACGGGTATTCGCCGGCATATCCCATGAATGGGACAGGCGTGCTGTAATCGACTGTGCCCTCGAAAAGAGTGCTTGTCAGTGTGCCGGATGATGACGATGTATAGGCTTGCGGTGCTACGTTAGCGTCATGGGCTACGTCGGTTCGGAAGCTGGTCAGCGTCGCCGTATGTGTGTTGTCGCTAACTGATATTGAATTGCCGGACAACGAAACTCTCGTTGTCAGCGGCGCGGTGGTATCGAGGTCTAACGTAGCGCCGCCGGTGAACGATGCCACTTCCTGTCCTACTCTGACCTCGAAACCGTCGAGGGTGACCGTAGCATTAAGATGGACCAGGCTCGTCAAAAGGTCGCCCGAAAAGCTGTTGATGTCGACTTGATAGGGACCGTTCAAGACCTGGCCCGTGCCGTCGTCACAATCGGCAAACTGGAGCACGACTCGATCATCGGCTGATAGCGTGCTTGGGTCAGCGACCTGGCCGGTTACGGTAACGCTGCCGTCGACGGCACACTGTGCAATTGTTCCCGGTATGGGTGCGATACTGAAATAGCCAAGCACGCCACGAGGTTGCGACCCAACTACTTTTGTAAACCCGTTTTCCGACTCGCCAACGAAACCGCCGGATCCACCACCCACCAGAACGCCACCAAACTCACCGCTTGCGAATACAGCGTCGACAACCCCCTGAGTTATCTGCGGGGCATTGCTTGCGTCGATTTTCGCCATACTCGACGGCATTGGCGCTGGTACGCCCGATCCACCATCACTACTGGAACATGCGGCAAAAAAGACGGCGCAAAGGACTATGGAAATACTCTGTTTGATTAACTTCATCGGACTCTCCTTCCGGAGGGGGGTCGGGCACGGGAATCGGCCACGAAGGTGCTTTCGGTTGATGAGATACGTCTTAGTCGCATCTTGCTACCCTGAGGTACATCATAATGAGACCTGCGTCACAGTTCCACGGCGAACCGGTTGCGCAGCGATAGGCACCGGCAGTGTCCCGGATGGGATCTGCTGCTTTAGCTCGCGGGCACGCGTACCATCGATATCGCTACTCGATAACGACTTCCGCTGCAGAGTGGCAAGCCTGACACTCCGCGCCGATTCGCTGCGCGGCCGCGCGTGCGGTCTCCAGGTCCTCCGCCGCTTCGACGTCGCGG
>CAZKZE010000126.1:0-3167 GCA_964557165.1 uncultured Woeseiaceae bacterium | reverse complement strand
TTAGAGGCCGCCGGCAAGATCGAAAGATCCGGTGTCGTTTTTAGGGCCTATAGCGCTCCTATTAGTGTTAATGGAACAGACCATCAGGCGTTTTTTTTAGTCACGACAAGCGAAAAGCCCACCGGCAGAGTCGCGACTGAAACTGAAGATATCATCCATCAACTCAAAGGGCTCGGAGCCCACCTGAATTAGTGGATGGCAGAAGACGAGCGATACTTGGAGTATAGGTACACCTCTCCTTGAAAATTACAAAGTGTAAATTGATCAAGCCCTTGTTGTATAAGGGTTTTACCGAATCGCCCTACTCCCCACTACGCAAGAAATCGTGATTGATTACAGTTTGTAGTGTGGCTTAGTGAAATAACCCGCTAATTACACACGAAAAAAGGCGAATCCGAAGATTCGCCCTTGCACGCATTATACGCATAAGGGTAGGTCTGAGCCTCACTCGAGGTTTAAACGATGCCTGCTCTCATTGGCTTCGGCAACTCCGAATTGCCAAGGTTTCCCATCCGGAGCAAATTAGTAGCAACGCGCCTGTGGACACGTGCCCCTACGTGATACCGGCGGCGTGAGTCGGAGTACGTCATGAACACGGTCAAATTGATCTACGATTCTGATCACCACGTCACGGCGATCAAGGAACCTCAACACAAGATAGTGTCGGTCGACTGCCCCTACACCGGCGACGGTGCGGAGTTTTCACCGGCGAACTTGCTGAGCATAAGTTTGGGCAGTTGTATGCTGCTGTCAATCGGCACAGTCGCTCAACGCGTCAACCTGGATCTAACCGGAACCACTGTCAGCGTCAATTTCAAGGAGGTTGCGAAACCGTTTCCGCACGTTGCTGCGATTCACTACGTAATCGACATACCGCGACACTTCACGGCGGTCGATGTGCGGCGCATTGAGAATGCTGCCGAATTGTGCCCCATCAAGACAAATATCGGTCCCAACACGGAAATTGCAGTGGAGTTTCGATACGCGGCCGCGGCTGCCTAACTTTGGGCCGCCAGTTGGTGGCCAATGCCCCGCCCTTAACTCTTGCCGAAAAGTTGGCGCCCTCCTCCACGCATCGCGGGGAAGACGCTGCCCGAGTCTACGCCCGGTAACTCTCTACCAGACACTTATTCCTGTTCGAACAGCTTCCGCCTACGCCGGGCCAATCCAAGCAATAATAGTAGTGTCAGGAACTGCAGGCTGATGGTGCCACCACCATTGTCGTGATTGTCTTCATCGTCGTCGCCATCATCGTCATCGGCCATTCCCCCAAGGAATCCAGTAATCGCGACGATATCGGAGTCCGGCATACAGGCCAGGTATCGCATTTCTCTTTCTTCGGCGATGGCCTCGAGAGTTTCATTTGCAGAATCGCCGTGTACGCCCTCATCGACGCGGCCTCCGGCGCCGTTATTGCCGTGGCATCCGGCACATGTCGTGACGTAGCGCTGTTCGCCCGAAGCATCCAACGAATTCAGATGTTCGGCCAACGCGTCGATCTCTGCTTCGAGCAGGCCCTGAAGAAACTGCATCTCCGGCACGCCGTTTGGAAAAACGCTGGTACCGAAAATAGAACCGCTGATATTGCAGCTTCGTGCTCCGGCAACTCGTCGCAGACCTGGCAACGAATCATCGACCGGTGGTCCGCTCCAGGGGTCACCATGACACGCGAGGCAATAGGCATAGTAAAGCGCGGCACCGTCACTTTGATCGAAGGGATCAGTGATAGCGGCTTCAGTGCTTGCTACCCGGCTATCGAACTCACCGTCGTTTACGACGAGGCGAACTGTGTACGTGCCGGCCGTCGCATACGTGTGACTCGGCGTCGCGCCAACAGCGCTCATGCCATCACCGAAGTCCCATTGGTAGCTCAGCGTGTCGCCGTCGGGATCGTCGGAAGCACGGCCGTCAAAAATGACCGCATTTCCTGTATTGCCGTTGTAGGGACCTCCCGCGTCCGCTGTCGGGGCGCTGTTGGCCGGCGGCGTCGTTATGGTGGCGGTCGTAGTTGACGCCACACTGTCGACCTGGCCGTCGTTAACGATCAGTGAAATCGCATAAATACCGTCCGCTGCGAACGTGTGAGTCGGTGCAACTCCTACATCCATCGCGCCGTCGCCGAAGTCCCACGCAAAGGTGAGTGCATCGCCGTTGGGATCTGATGATAATGAACCGTTGAACGTTGTTGACAGGCCAGGCTCCCCCTCGTACGGGCCGCCCGCGTTAGCGGTCGGCGCGAGGTTGGATGGTGGCGCCGTGATGGAAGCCGTCGTCACCGCGGGATCGCTGTCCGTCTGGCTGTCGTTTACAACGAGTGTTACCTGGAAGTCGTCGGCGGTTACGTAGATATGAGTAGGCATCGCTCCGGTTGCGGTACTACCGTCCCCAAAGTCCCACGCAAACGTCAGTGCGTCACCGTCCGAATCACTGGAACCCGAGCCGTTGAATTGAATCACTGTGGTGCCGGCTTCCCCGCTATAGGGGCCTCCGGCATCCGCGATCGGTGCGGCATTGGATACCGCGGGATCCAAAAGAATGCCAGCGGGCGGGACTCCTAGATTTGTGCATGAACTGCCTTGCGACTCCAAGCACCAGCCTGGTTGCGCATGCGCATTGATTTCATCGATGTTGGACGTCCCTTCCCCGTCGGAGTCGAACAGTTCGACAGCCATTAACGCGCCCGCAATATTTGCGCTCGTGCACGCGACACCGGCGCCGGCTGCTCCGTTACCGAGCAGATCCTGGCCGTAGCCATTGAAATTGCCGCCCCCGCTCGACGACTGGTGACAGGTCTGACAGGCACCCTCATCCTCGGTTAGTGAATCTGGATAGGCTGCCGAGAAAAAGCCAGTACAGTCCGGCCACGCGTGTGCTGGTTGTGAATAGAACACTGCTGTCAACGCCAGCGCCAAGAAAACTCCGCCCATTCGCTCGATAATCTTCATTTCGCCCATCCTATTGCCGATCGTTCGGCTCGTTGCCCAAGTGGACCTTGAGGCCCAAGAAAACTTCATGCCGTATAGCCTTGATACACGTTCCGGCAGCAAGAAGAGTTCCCCGACATCGAGCTTTCCAGATCAGTAGATGTACGTATATGAAAAGATCACCGGGCGGTGGATCGCAGTGCCCGCCCTTACGTGGCTTTTCGCGCCTCACGCAGGTGTGGA
>CAZKZE010000125.1:0-3279 GCA_964557165.1 uncultured Woeseiaceae bacterium | reverse complement strand
CTTGGCCTGGTGGACGCCGACGTCGAGGCCCGCAAGCTGAAATTCCCCGTGGGCCGCGTCCGCGAGCACTGGGTCAAGAACTGCCTCGCGGTCGGCCTGTCGCAGGGCTTCATCGAACCCCTCGAAGCGACGGCGCTCGACATGGTGCAGGAAACCGTATTCCGATTCGTCGAAGCGGCGAACAACGGCGACATGACCGACAAATACTGCGATGAGTACAATGCGTACGTCAGCAAGCGCTTTGACGCCGTGCGCGACTACATCGTCTGCCACTACCGGATCAACACGCGCTCGGATACGGACTACTGGCGGGACGCGGGAACCAACGACAAAATCTCGAAATCATTGCGCGAAATCCTGACCGCGTGGTTACAGGGCAAGAACATCACCGATGAGCTCGAGCGCCAGAACCTCGACGCCTACTTCCCGAGCATGTCGTGGAACTGCCTGTTGGCAGGCAAGGGCATTTTTCCAACTGATGAGCAGGTCCGGCCCGGCAACGAACTCGCCAACAAGTACAACCTGGAAAACATCGAAAAGTATCTGAAAGGCTGCGCGCTCAACTTCCCGCCGCACCGCGAGCAGCTTCGCTCGTGGCGCAACGCAGCGGACTAGAAGCGTAATTGCTCGTTCTGAGATCGGAAATTCATTGAACAGCGGCGAATAAACTCGTCGATACTCGTCATGTTGAATTGACTGGCTGCCGTATTGTCGGCCGGCATCGGCCTGATGTCGGGGTAGAAGCCGTAGCCGGCGAGTAAGCAATACCAGGACATGGCAGAGTATGATGACGGGATCTGGAGTCGTTCCATTTCCTCGTTCAGGTTCTTACCCGTTTTCCAGATCTGCAGGATCTGCCGCAGCGGGTCAGACACCTTCTTGTTTTCACCGTTTTGTCGCCAGTAGTTCGTATCATCCCGCGTATTCATGATGTAGTGCGCAACGATGTAGTCGCGTACTTTCTCGAATCCCTGGTTTGTCCTCTCGTTGAAGCTTTCGCGGCCCCGGCCTGAGAAACCCTCGGCTTCAACAGTCTCAATGAAGTCGTAAACCGTGTTACAGACGAGATTGAGTGCCGTAGCCTCCAGTGGCTCGATGAAGCCTTGCGATAGCCCCACCGCCAGACAATTCTTGTGCCAGTGCTGTTCAACTCGTCCGACCTTCATCTTCAGGTGTCGTGCTTCCGTGTCACTGCCGAGCAGTCCCAAAGCCGTGCGCAGCTCCGTCTCCGCCTCGTCCGCTGAACAGAACGACGAGCAGTATACGTAGCCGTTGCCAATCCGGTGGGTGAGCGGAATCTCCCAGGCCCAGCCGTATTTCATTGCCGTAGAAACGGTCTCGGAGCCGATGTCGGCGACCTGGTCGGTCGGCAGAACGACAGCAGAGTCGTTGAACAAGTTCTCCGCAAAAGACCGGAAAGGCACCTGCAGCGTTTGCTGAAGCAACGTTCCTCGAAAACCCGAACAATCGACGAAGAAATCCGCCTCGATCGTATCGCCCGCATCGGTAAGCAGGCTGGCAATATCGCCGTCGGAGGTCTGGTTCACGTCCAATACTTTGGCTTGCACGTGTTTCACGTTTAGCGCCTTGGCTCTCTCTTTCAGATACTCCCCAACGAGGTGAGCATCAAAGTGATAGCCGTATTCGACAACGAAAGGAAAGTTCTCGTTCGGCTTCGGACCCTGCCGGTTCTCGGCCAGCCTCGCCGACAGAAAAAAGCGATCGGGATGCGCGTGCAAGTCGACGCCCTGACGCCGTGCGTAAGTGTTGAAGTAAAAAGCGGTTAAGGTGTGCCGATCAATCTGCGTTGCGAAAGGATGAAAGTATCGCTCAAACCCGGGCCTCGTTGACCAATTTGCGAAAGAAATGCCGTTCTTGTAGGTCGCATTACACCTGGGCATCCATTCCGACTCCTGGACGCCCAACGCATCGAAAAACAGCTTCAGGCGTGGCGTCGAACCCTCGCCTACACCCACCGTCCCTATTTCGGGCGACTCGATCAATGTGATGTCAAAGCCTTTGTCCCCCCAGCTGTCGACCATCGCGTTGGCAGTTATCCAGCCGGCGGTACCACCGCCGAGGATTACAATGCGTTTGCTGGTTTGCAGATCCGGGTTCATATTTTTTGTCGCCACCTTCAAGAGGCCGCATTATATCGTAGTGCTGATTGGGCGCAGTCCCACGAGGCCGTGGGAGCGGTCGCCGGGCCGCGATTGCTTCGCAACCTGGCGAGCGCGCCTACACGGAGTTGCGGTGTATATTCGGCGCGCCCACTTTGAGCACGGCAGAGTCCAGCGACTCGAGCCTGATGCGGAATAGCCCTTCACCGTCATTCACGATTAGTTGTGCGTGATTGCGACGGTACAGCTGCTCGTCGAGCATGTATTGGCCGTCGCCTAGCTGCCAGGCTGAAATGACGCTGGCAGGAATTCTCACTTCGAGATCGTAGTCTGTGTCCGGGTCAAAGTTGCTGAGTACGATGAGGCGTTCGTCGTTCTCCCAACGCACAAAGGAGAACACCTTATCGTTATAGGCGTCGTTGTCCCCGGCGCGATTGAAACTGTGAATCTCCGCGTACTCGCCGGTGAGCGCCATGCTCGAGGCGCTGAACGACAGCAGTCGGCGATAGAAGTCGCGCAAGTCTTTCTCTTCATCGGTCAGCTTGCCACCATCGAACGCACCGTCGTTCATCCAGCGCTGGTGTGACGGAACACCCCAGTAATCAAATATCGTTGTGCGAGTCGGATCCCCGAAGCCCGCATCGCCGTCGCCGGGCTCTCCGACATCCTGCGCGAAATACAGCATCGTCGGCGAGCCGCTGATCAACGCGGAGACCACCATAGCCGGGCGACCTTTGTCGGCGTCCCCGGCGAAATCGGGACTGGCGATGCGCTGTTCGTCGTGGTTCTCGAGGAAGTGCAGCATGTGTTCTTCGATATCGAGTACCTCAGCCTGGACAGAGGCGATCGCGTCGGTACTTTCCTTGCCCTGCATGATCGGTTTTAAGGTGTCGTACAGTCCGACCTTGTCGTACAGGTAGTCCATGCGCCCGAGCTGAACGTAGTCGCGGTAGATCGACGGGTTGTAGATCTCGGCGAGCAGGAACGCGTCCGGATCGGCCGCTTTGATCGACGAATTCAGGTAACTCCAGAATTCGACCGGCACCATTTCCGCCATGTCGTAGCGAAAACCGTCGACACCTTTTCTAACCCAGTAAAGTGCGATGTCACGAAACTTCTCCCAGCTATCGGGCACATCCTTGTCTTCCCAGAATGTCGC
>CAZKZE010000124.1:0-3300 GCA_964557165.1 uncultured Woeseiaceae bacterium | reverse complement strand
TGTGCTTGATGAGGCCACCGACGAAGATCGTCTGGCCGTCCGGCACGATCATGCGTGTCGTGACTTCGGTGGTGGTCTGAGACGGAATTCCGGTCAGCGGATTGATGATGCCCGTGCTGACTTCCGGGTGAACGTCCATCATTACGTGTCCCGCCTCGTCAACCGCCGGAGTAACGCGCAGGATGACACCCGACTCGAGGAACTCGATGCTTTCCGTCGTTACCTGGTTGATCGTCGTGGTCACGCTGTAGCCGCGCCGATCGCCAACGATGACCGAAGATTCCTGGTCTTCGACCGCGAGGAGTTTTGGTGACGAGAGGGTGCGGACACGGCCCTGAGAGGTCAGGGCGTCGAGGGCCGCCGCGATGTTGTCGTTCGCGAAGCTGAAAAACAGGCCCGGGCTTGTGGGGCTCGACAGCCCCTTCACGCCGAATTCACCGTCGCCGTCCTGGGCACTGAAGAACTTGGTCCAGTCGAGGCCGTAGGAGTCGTCGTCGGTCAGCGTGACTTCGAGAATCTTCGCCTCGATCAGGATCTGTGTGGGTTTCTCGTCGATCTCCTGCACGAGCGCCGCGGTCCGCCTGAGGAACCCGGGCGTATCCTCGACAAGGAAGATGTTTTTCTCGGTGAATAAGGTTATCTCGCCGTACTCGGAAAGATAGGGTTCGAGCAATGCTTGCATCTCGTCGACTTTTACGTACTGCAACTGGAAGCTTCTCACCTCGGTCAGCGAATCCGGCTCGTATTTGCCGGCTTCGTCGCGGTCGACGATGAAGTAATTGCCTTCGTAGTGCTCGACGGCGAGCCCTGCCGCGTTCGCTATTGCACGTATGGCGTCCGGCAGCAGCATGTCATAGAGGCTGAAAGACACCTGTTCGTTCGAATCCGACGAAACGAAAATATTGACGCGTTGCTCGCGCGAGATCATATCCATGACATCAGCGAGGTCGGCTTCCTTCATCGTCATGCTGATACGCTGCTCGATTTGCTGCGCGAATGAGAGGGCCGGCAGCAGGAAGACAGTCAATACGAGGCAACGCAACCTGCGGGCGACCCTCGGTTTCAGAAATCTACTCATCGTTCTCTGCCAATTGGGGTTTGACGTATACGGTTGTGTTTTTGCCATTGCGCCTGAAGACCGCGTAGCGCTCATGGATTGCAACGAGAACATGGCCCTGGATCTCGTCGCCGGGCTTCAGGATGCGTCCGTCCACGTTCGCAAGTTTGTTGACGGTACCGATCATCGTCGCTTGTAGTTCGAGAGAAGAACTCTCGGCCTCTTCCGGCCTCACGGAAACGCGGTCATCGATGATTACGTCCGACGGTGGTCGCGAGAACGGGTTGTTGCGCAGCGTGGGTGGGCCGTCCTGGGCTGAGGAGATCAGCGGCCACACTAAAACAAATAAGGCGAATGTCAGTATCGAGAATCTCATTCGTCCGCCCTGTACGAAGCGAGGCTGACTTCGGCGAGCAGCCTCGGGTGATCGTCAATAGAGTCGCGACGGCTCATCGAGTATTCCTTTACGACGACAAAACCGAGTTCGTTCTTGGCATCCCAGAGCCAGCGGTAAATATTTTCGTACTCGCCGACAAGCTCGATGTTGAACAGCGTTTCCCTGAAAATACGTACCTGCTGCCCGGATTCCGGCGCAACGCTCACAAGCTCAACCTCGTTGCGCCATGAGATCTTCTGCAGGCGGCCAATGACGTAGGACTCGATCTGCTTGAATGGCAAATTAGAGATGTCGCCGTGCAGGCGAAACTTGAGATCCTCGATCCTCGCGTGGCGTTCCTGCAGGTGTTGCTCGAGGTTCGGGGCGTTGTCTTTGGCCTCTTCCAGCACAGAAACCTGCTGCGAGAGGGCATGGAAAGCCTTGATTTTTGGTACCAGTGCCGCAGTAACGGCAAGTGACGTAATTACCAGCCCTACGCCGAGCAGAAGCATATGAAGTTCCCGCGCATCGAGTTTCTCGAGTAGTGCGTTCACGAGCTCACCTCGATGGCGCTGTTGAGGACGATCGTCAGCTCGAACTCGACGACACGACCGTTCGCATAATCGATCAGCGTCGTCCTTTGCACGCTGACGTCTCTGATGCTTTCCTGTTCGAACAATGCGCGCACGAATGTCGACAGTGCCTGGTGATCACGGGCCTGGCCGTTGACGGTCATATGTGTCTCGACCTGCCACTCGGTGTTGTCGTTGTAACTACCGTCCTCGAGCACGATCAGGAAGTAGCCGGTTTCTACATCCCGTGTTTCGCCGTCAACGACTACTCCAGCCCTGCGAAAACGCCAGTCGATGAACCAAAGGTCGTTACTCGTTAGTGACCGGTCGATGATCCTGAAGATATCTTCAACTGCTGCGCCAGCGCGTAATCCGCGAAGTAGCGACCAGCGTCGTTCGTATTCGGTCTGCTGCTCGCGGAGCTGCTCGAGCTGCACCTGTTGCTGTTCGGTAATAGCGCTCTGCGATTGCAGGTCTCGCACGGTTTCCATCGTGCTTTTCGACAACTGGGCAAGCGCACCGCTGGAAGCCAGCACGATGACGTTCAGAACCGCAAACGCGATGATGTACTGACGAAACATCCATCGCTGCCTGAGCCAGTTCCGATAGTTCTGTGGAATGAGATCGAGTTCAGCCATGGTCTTTCATCCCGCGTAGTGCGAGGCCCGTAGCCACCGCAATCTCCGGCGCCGAGTGGCCGGCAGCCCTGGCCTCGTCCTCCGCACTGGAAGGAAATACTGAAAGCGGATCGGGGATCTTTGCGACTTTCGATCCCGTCAGGCTGCTGAGCAACTGGTCGGAGCCCGGCCAGCGCGCAATACTGCCAAGGAGATAGACTTGTTGAACGCCTCGACCGCGCGTCTCGGACGCCGCGTACAGAAACGCGCGTTTAACTTCTTCGACGAGTTTCATGAACTGCGGCTTCAGGATTTCCGACAGCGTGTTGAACAGGCCGCTCTCATCGATAGCATCAGAAACCGGATCGCTGTTGCTGCCGGGATGCACGCCCGTCCGCGACACGAGGTGTCTTGCCGTATGCTCCGGCATGTCGAGGGTTTCGCATATGTGCTGGATAAGGCTCTGTTCGCCGACCGCGACTTCCTGGTCGAACAACAGGTCGTCACCGGAGATCAACGTCAGGTAGCTCGCCTGGCGCCCGGAGTTAATGACAAGGATGTTGCCAGAGTCGTTCTCCTCTGAGATAGCGCCGGCAAGACGGGCGATCGCAAGGGGCCCGATTTCGAGGGCCTGCACGTCGAGGCCGGCCTTGCGTGCGAGTTCGAGGTAGGACACGA
>CAZKZE010000123.1:1795-3967 GCA_964557165.1 uncultured Woeseiaceae bacterium | reverse complement strand
ACGATGCCCAGCTTTTCCATAGGGCGCAGTGCCCGGGTTACACCCGATGCCGTTAGCCCGACGGCTTGAGCCAGGTCGACGCGGCTGGACTGGGCGTTTGGAGCGTTACCGAGGGCCTGCAGCAGGCGGTATTCGGCCAGGCTGATGCCGCGAATGGCGCCAAGACTGTTGTCCAGTTGCCTTTCAATGCGGCTCCAGGCGGACGCGAAGGTGAGGGCGAGCGTTCGTTCCTTGGTGATTTCAGTATTCATGAGCGAAGCATAACAGCTCCGTGAGTACTCATGCAATACGCAAGCAATGGACGAGCTTGCCCCTTGGGCGCCAATGCGCCAAAGTACGGCCTCCGAAATTCCGCCCCAATCTGAGGATCCCTTTGTGCTTCCAGAGCTAGACGACAAAGAAGCCCGCGTCATAGGCTGCCTGATCGAGAAATCCATCGTCACACCAGATCAGTATCCGCTGACCCTGAACGTCGTGACTAACGCCTGTAACCAGAAATCCGGCCGCAACCCGGTAATGGCCTTGCAGCAGGGCGAGGTCCAACACGTTCTTCGCATTCTCGAGGCGAAACACCTGGTGCGCACAGACGAGAATTTCAAGAGCAGGACAGAGAAGTACGTACAAAGGTTCTGCAATACGCGCTACAGCGATCTTCATTTCGAGCCACCGCAGCTGGCGATCGTTTGTCTGATGTTATTGCGCGGTCCGCAAACACCGGGCGAACTGCGCGCGCGTAGTGGGCGTTTGCATTCCTTCGCCGACAATAGCGATGTCGTTGTCGCGCTAAACAGCCTGATGGAGCGCGAAGGTGAACCGCTGGTCGTCAAACTGGCTCGCACACCCGGACGGAAGGATTCGGAGTACATGCATCTGTTCTCGGGCCCGATAGACCTGGAAGCCCACGCAAAGGAGGCACAGGCGGCGAAGCCCGCAGCGTCCTCGGCAAAAGTCACTGTGGCCGAGTTGTCAGAAAGGGTTGCCCGGTTGGAGGCCGAGGTGGCCGAGCTCAAGAAACGGTTGCATTAAGGACCCCAGCGCCGTGGAGTTTTGTATGTCGTCTGCAAGATCCGGTTTGCGATTATCAAAAGTCATTTTTCTGATTGCCGGCATGTTCCTGGCGGTACCGGTTGTCGCGCAGCAACCGGTTGTCGTGGCTGTCGTCGCCGACGGCCCGTCCGATCGGTTCGCAGATCAACATCAACAATACATTGACGAACTGATTGCGTTGACCGAGAGCGAATTCGACGTGCAGATTCGTCGCTTTTCAGGCGAGTGGAGTAAGTCTTCGATAGACGAGGCGCTCGAAGAAACCTACGCCGATGCCGCGGTCGATCTCGTGCTGGTTACTGGTTTCGTCGCGAACCAGATCGCGGCAACAAGACGCGACTACTCGAAACCGACGTTTCTTCCGTTGATCATCGATACCGGGCTAATCGTTGGCGATGCGGACGTCGGGCGCTCCGGTGTCCGCAATCTGAACTACCTGAGTGCCTATGCCGACTTCGCCGAAGACCTCGACACGTTATCGAGAATCGTCACGTATCGTGATCTCGTCTTGGTAGTGGACTCGAATCTGTATTCGGCGATCCCGGCATTACGCGAAGCGGGCATCGCGGCGAGTGAACGACGAGGTATCAACCTCTCCTTTGTTACCCACGATGGGATCGACCATCAGCTGATGAATCGCGTGCCGGCGGAGACGGACGCGATCTTTATTGCCGGCTTGCCGCGGATGCCGACGGCAGATTTCGATCGCCTTATCGACGCCATTAATAGCGCCGGCCTGCCCAGCTACAGTTTCGCCGGCGTCGCGGATGTCGAACGCGGCCTGCTCGTCACCAATTCGGACCCCGGAGACGTCGAGCGCCAGGCTCGAATGAACGCGCTCAACATGCAGGCCGTCATGCTGGGCGGGCGCGCCGAGGATCAGCCGATTGCGTCCCAACAAAGGGAACAGCTGACCATTAACATGGCAACAGCACGGTACATTGCGTTGTCGCCGAGTTTCGATGTCCTTAATGACGCGGTCCTATTGAATCAAGAGGCCGAAGTATCGGGCGACGAATACGGACTCGTCGAGATCGCACGACTGGCCTTGGCGCAGAATATGGACCTGCAGGCCGAGTCGTTTGGCGTGCAGGCAGGCTTCGAAGAGATTGCGAGAGCCAGGTC
>CAZKZE010000123.1:0-1695 GCA_964557165.1 uncultured Woeseiaceae bacterium | reverse complement strand
GCGCCGGAACTGGAGCAGTTGAATGCGCAGATAGTCGCGAAACAGCGCGAGCTGACCAGCCAGCGGCGAGCTTACTGGTTGCCGGATTTCTCGGTCGGTGGGCTTTACACGAGCAATCTCGACCAGTCCGGGTTGGGTGCCGGGCCGCAGGCGGGTCAGGATCTCGATGACTGGAGCGTCGGTGTCCGGGCGACTCTGCCGTTGTTCTCGGGTGGGCTGAAGAAAGCCAATGTATCAAGGGCGAGTTTCGAGCTTCGCCAGCTCGAGTCGCTGCGCATCTCGACAGAGGAACGGGTCGAAGAACGGGTTCGTATCCAGCTTCTTGCAGCGAGAGCGGCCTACCGGCAGATTGAACTCGCCGCCACTGCTGACGTGGCATCACGCAAGAACTTCGATCTCGTCAGCGATGCCTATGCGCGCGGTACCGTTAGTGTCATCGACTTGCTGGACGCGCAAAATACGAGCCTCGCAGCATCGGCGGCGGCCGCGGAATCGGACTACAACTTCCTGATTACGATTATGTCGCTGCAGCGAGCGATCGGCGCGTACGACTACCTGCGAACACCGGAAGAGCGGGACGCATTGGCATCCGAGTATCGCATGACACTGACGGGAACAAGATAATGAGAACCAGCGTATGCACACTGCTCATCATAGCCATGATGTTGGGCGCATGCGGTAAGTCCGACGACACGATGGAAGAGAGGCTGCGTCCGGTTCGATATGTGACCGTCAGTGATGCCAGCGCTTTTCGGGATCGGAGCTTCTCGGGCACATCGAAGTCCAGTCGGGAATCGCGACTCAGTTTCAAGGTGTCGGGCACGGTCATCAATGTGCCGGTACAAATCGGTCAACGACTGAACACGGGTCACCTGATAGCCGAGATCGATCCGGCGAGCTACGTGTTGCAGGCACAGCAAGCTCAGGCCTCACTGGTCGAGGCGCAGGCCAATGATCGTCGGGCCTCGGCCAACTACGATCGTACCAAGGGCCTCTACGCAAACAGCAACGCGTCGCTCAACGACCTCGAATCGGCAAGGGCCCAGGCTGAGTCGGCCAGCGCGGTTGCCCGCGCGGCCAGCAAAGCGCTCGAAATCGCCCGGTTGAATGTTTCCTACACGAAACTGACCGCAGCAGCCGACTGTTCGATCGCGTCGCTCAATGTCGAGGTCAATGAGAATGTTGCCTCGGGCCAGCAGGTGGCGATCGTCAGTTGCGGCGACGCCTACGAAGTCACGCTGGACCTGCCGGAAAGCCTGATCGGCAGTGTCGAGGAATCGACTCCGGTCAAGGTTCGTTTCGGTGCCATTCCCGACCAGGAATTCAGCGGCGTCGTCTCGGAGATCGCGGTTGCATCAGTCGCCGGGTCTGCGGCTTTTCCTGTCGTCATCAAGATCATTGGCAGTCATCCATCGTTGCGTTCGGGACTCGCCGCCGACGTGACATTTCAGTTCGACTCGGCGGCCGCCAACGGTGGCGGTTTTGTGTTACCGGTGACCGCCGTCATCAGCGACCCGAGCGGAACCTTCGTCTATGTTGCGGAGCCCGGCGAACTGGCCGGCGAAGGTCTGGTACGTCGTCGAGCCGTTACATTGGGCGAGTTATCGCAGTCCGGCATCGAGATTCGCGAAGGCTTGCAAGTCGGCGACCGAGTCGTTACGGCTGGCATATCGGTGATTCGCGACGGTCAGCGGG
>CAZKZE010000122.1:0-4381 GCA_964557165.1 uncultured Woeseiaceae bacterium | reverse complement strand
TGACCGTCACGGCTGTGCGCCTGCTTTATGTGGGTGTCTTCGAGTAGTCATGGCGTTGTACCAGTTCTTCAAGGAAAGGGAGTCGCGCGGCCAGTCGCTGGTGCTCGTTACGGTATTTGAAACAGCTGGTTCGACGTACAGCAAGGCCGGCCAGCATATGATCATTGATGCCGATGGCAATTTCTGCGGGATGTTGTCGGGCGGTTGCCTGGAGGGCGACCTGGTTGAACGGGCGCGAACGGTCACCGAATCGGGCGAGGCACAGACTGCAACCTACGACCTCGGTGCCGACGATGAACTGTGGGGGCTCGGCGTTGGCTGCGATGGCACCATGCGGGTCCTGTTGCAGCCTCTGTCAAAGGAAAACGACTATCAGCCGTTCGCGGTCATCGCCGACGTGCTGAACGGCGGCACGCCAGCAGTAATCGCTACAGTAATAGCGTCAGAGTCGGTAACCGTCGAGCCCGGCGCGGCCGTCGTATTTCGGCAAGACGAATCGAACAGCTTCGGCATTGACGACGACATCGTCGGGAGGATTGCCCTGGGGACGTCCTTCGCTGGTGTTGCCGTGACCAGGAACATCGAGTATCCGAGCGGCAGCTGCCGTGTGCTGGTATCGAAACTGTCGCCGGCGCCCGCTTTGCTGATCCTCGGCGCTGGTCTCGACACCGAGCCTGTCGCGCGACTTGCCGCAGAGCTGGGCTGGCGTTGCACGGTCATCGATCACCGCCCCGCATACATCGAAGCTAGAAATTATCCGCCGCACACGCAGAGCCTGTGTTGTAACACCGTTGAGCTTGATACCCACGTCGATCTCAATGCCTACGACATGGCGATAGTGATGAGTCACCATCTCGTGAGCGACCGAAGCTATCTCGAACGGCTTGCGCATTCCAGTGTCGGCTATGTCGGCCTGCTTGGCCCCCCGGGGCGGCGCGACCGGCTCCTTGCTGAACTTGGTGACCTGGCGACGAATCTGCGTGATCGCCTGCGGGGTCCGGCTGGTATTGTCCTGGGCGGCCGCGGGCCTGGACCGATCGCTCTCGAAATTGTCGCCGAAATGCAGCAATACCTAAGTCAGGGCGGCGAGATCAGCCGTGGTGTCGATATCGACTGACGCCGGTTCGAAGGGCACGCTGGAAAGGCGGAAACGAGAATCGCTCAAAACGGCGCGCGCGCCGGCGTCACCCCGCAGCGAACCCAATGTGGCGAATGCGTCGCTCGCGAATAACACCGGAGGTCCCATGGTACCCGCATAGGACGACGCCACGACCTCGTCGCTGGCGCCGGACCACCGGTTCACCAGTGCCTGCAAGTGCTCGGCGCTAACCAGCGGCTGATCGGCCAGCACGACGATCAGTGCGTCGGCCAAGGATGTGCACGCGCGAGCCGCTGCTGCGATGCTCGTGCCCATGCCCTCGCGATAGTTTTCGTTGAGCACCAGAAAGCCCGCTGCGCTACCCAGCGCCGCGAGGACATTAGGCCAGTCGTGACCCAGCACGGTTACGACGCGATCTCCGCAAACCCGAGCGGCCATATCGGTCGCGCGCCGGACGAGGGGAACGCCATGCAGCTCCACCAACTGCTTGGTGGAACCGAATCTTGACGCGTCCCCTGCGGCCAGGACTGCCGCAAATATTCTCGCTGCCTCTGCATCCACAGGTTCAGGATACGCGCGCGACTCGTTCCTAGAAAGTGTAGATCACACCTGCAGTCAGCGTACGCTCTGCGCCGTACAGGCGGGTCCCGACCGGTATGTCCGAGCCATTTGCCCGGTTGATGCCGGTGAGATGGTCCTGGTACGTCGAGTCAAACAGGTTGTCGACACGCGCCTCCAGTCGCATTGCTTCCGAAGCCATCCAGACAAGGTCCAGCGTGACGATCTCGTAGCTGTCGGTCTCTTGTTCGCCGTTGTACGCGGAAACCTTGTCCTGGTCCGCGTACGCGAAGAGGCGTGCGCCAGCCGTCCAGTTCGGACCTGTGTAACGGATTCCGAGATTGCCGTTGAGGGGGGCGAGCCGGTAAAGGTCGTCGGGTTCGTCCGTACGCCTGCCTCTCGTATAGCTCGCAATGCCGTCGATGGACCAGCGCTCTCCGAGCGCGTAGGACCAGGCGACGTCGAGCCCCCAGATCTCGGCTGCGACATTCGAGAACTGCAAGACCGGTTGTCCGGTCATCATCACCGACACCATGTTTGCCGTCCCGCCCGACAGAGGCGTACCCTGGATGTAATCATCGATGTCCTTGTAGAAGACCTGCGGCGCGATTTCGAGTCGATCTCCCGACAATTCGAAACCAAGATTCAGTTCCCTCGAGACCTCCGATTCAAGCTCGAGGTTGCCAACATAGGTCCGGCCGTCCGCCAGCCCACCTGTCGCTTGCATGGGCGCCCAGAGATAGAGTTCCTGGTAGGAGGGCGCGCGCGATTTCTGCGCGACCTCGAAACGCCAGTCGATCCCGTTGCCAGCGCGCCGTTGGTACTTGATCACCGCATCGATGTCGTTGAACGTAAGGTCGCGATCGGCTGCGTTGAATGCGTCGGCGAGGTCAGCCAACCCGTTGCCCATCACGCCACTTGCGCCGACATTGCCACTGGAGGTTTTTACGCGTCGCAGGCTGAGACCGATTTCGAGCGCAGACGTCTCATGTTCGACCGACCACTCTCCGAACAGGCTGATCAGATCGCGCTCAATATCGGCGAAGTTCGCTATCCGGAACTGAGCGTTATTGGGGTTCGTGATCGTAGCGTCATGCTCCGCGGCGCTGAAATGGCTGCCGACGCGCAGCACGGACGAGTCCAGATCGAACATGGCCGAGAGGGCAGCAGACTCCCCGGAACCCGTAGCATAGGTCTGACGATGCATCATCGGGTTCGGGTTGTCGCGCATTGCGAAGTTGTCCATGACGTGACTCACGTCATTGGCCGATACGCGGCCGTCAATCGAGACAGCATTCGAAACCTTGTGCAGAAAGTGGCCGCCGTACAAATCGGTCTCGATGTAACGGATATCCATCGGCAGGGCCGGCGTACCGGAGTCCGTCGTGTCGAGCCGTCCCGCGAACACGGCCACATGGCTCGTGCCGTCGGTGTAAGCGTAACTCAGGTCGTAACGCTCTCTGTCCACCGCCGAAGGTCGAATTGTTCCTGACGGTGTACCGATATCGTTGCCGTTGTCGAATTCGCTGATGAGCGAAAAACGATGCGAGGCGTCGGATACTGTAAGTCGGCCGGCCGTAGTGCTGAGGTTGCCGTTGGTGGTGTAGCGCGAACCGATAAATCCCGACAGGCCGAAATCGTCCTCGCCGAATGCACCGCGTGCGAGACGACTGTTTACGTGCCCGCCGATTGACTCCGGCGCCGATGAGACGCTTGCGATGCCGCGCTCGATGATGATTGCATCGGTGATCATTGGCGACACATAGGAGAGAGGCGCGTCCATCGCGTTCGGCCCCCCGGACACGATCCCGTGGTTGTCGATCGTGACGGCAACGCGATCGCCGTACATACCGCGATATTGGGCGATACCCGTAATCGTCCCGTTGCTGTTCACATTCGCACCGGGCACTTGCTTCAGGATGCTGGCTGTGTCGACGAGCAACTGGTCTTCGACCTTGTGCTCCATCGCGCTCCGTGCCTTTCCGTCTCCGCCTACGACTATCTCGTCGATAGGCTTGTCTTGTGCAGCAACCTGCAACGGCTGCACGACGAGCAGCAGTAACACTGCTCCACTCTGGAATTTCATGCGTGGTCTCCGGGTAAACAGACGTGCGCAGCAGTCGCTGCGCCAGCTCTTACAGATTGTCCATTGCCAGGGAAGGTGGCCCGCGGGAATGGAAGACCGTGCGGGTCTTGCTCAGCCAGGTTCGCGCGGCGCTAATCATGACCGTCGCCAAGGGCGGCGGCGCGACGTCAAGCAACGCGTGTGCGTCGGCAGTGATCAGGGAAATCAGAAGATGACCGATCTGGCAGTGGTCGGCCTCGGCTGACGAATTGCCCGCCTCGTGGCCATGATGAGCGTGAGAGGGAGGACCTGCAGCCGCGAGACTGACTCCGGCCGGCAGCTGGTCCGGACAGAGTTCGAATAGCAGGCCGCTTCCGGGCGCTCCCGGCATATACCCCGCCGGAGTCATGGCGCGCAGGGCAAAACCCAGGGTCAAAGCCAGGCAGATGGCGAGCTTTCGATCGTAATTGCCCATCAGGCCATGAACAATAGAGTAATCGTCGCACAGGCTGAATACGTGGTTTGCCCGATATCGGGCTCATCAATTCGTAGAAGTACGAAGTGCCAACAGTATCGGTGCCCGGTAGTCTAATTCTTGCCCAGTTGCGAAGAGGTGATTCATGAGTCGCACGGTTCTTTGTGTTGTCGAACTCGACAAC
>CAZKZE010000121.1:0-4426 GCA_964557165.1 uncultured Woeseiaceae bacterium | reverse complement strand
TCGGCGCCGTGTCGGTACCGCCGGGAACCGGCGACAGTGACGTTACGCGAATGGGGTCGAGCGACTGAGCGCGGTCGTCAATCGCACCATCGGAAACCCATTGCCGAATAACGTCGATGGCGGCTTGTTGCAGCGGCGCGCCACCCAATGGCATTCGTCCGCCAACAGCAGCCGTCCCTTCGAGTTTCTGAATCAGGTAACTGTTGTCGGGGTCGTTCGGCGTGACGCGCATAAGCGTCGGCACTTCAGAACTCGCGACGTTTACGAGCAGCCCGTAACTGTTGCTTGCATCGAGCCGCAGCCCCTGTGGTGCTCCTGCGCCCAGGTGACACCCCGAAGTCGCGCAGTTCGGGGTGAACACATTGGTCTGGACCTCGGAGAAGTTCGCCCCAAATGGCGGTGGGGTCGGGGGAGGCGGCTGTGGCGCGGCGGCTACACCGCTACCACTGCCACCGCCACAACCGTAATTAAGCGTACACAGGCCCGCGATCACTACCGATCGCAAGATAGAATAAGTTGGTTTAGTCATGGTGCCCACCTCCGAAATCCACGTCCGCTTTCGAGGTCTGTGCCGCCGACCATGGGTGAAGGTTCAATGCTCCACACGATTGAACCTTTTGACGGGCAGGAGGCACTTACCTACTGAGGCGACTCATTACGGTCCGTGCAGAGCGGCGAGACGATGAACGAATATTCGACAATTTCAGACGGCGATAGCCAGCATTCCGAAGAGCGTGACTTGCTTGATCGGATCGCGTCGCAAGAGTGTGAAGCGCTCACGGAATTGTATCGACGTTATTACGGGAGACTTTTCAAGTTCGTATACAGAATGACCGGTTCGCATTCCGTGGCGGACGAACTTGTGAACGACGTCATGTTGATCGTGTGGAAGGGCGCTTCTTCTTTTCGTGGCGACTCAAAAGTATCGACCTGGATTTTCGGTATCGCTTACCGGCAATCCCTTAAACGACTATCGAAAAAGCAACTCTCCGTCGTGGCGGATAGTGACCCTGATAACTTCGCATCAGGCGAGGGGCGAAACCTGGAGCAGGAAGACTGGGTACGGTTCGGGCTGGATGCACTACCGCCGGTCCAGCGTCTAACGATCTGTCTCGTCTTCTACGTCGGACTATCGTACGAGGAAATCGCCAAGGTCACCGGCTGTCCCGTGAACACTGTCAAGACACGGATGTTTCACGCACGCAAAAAAATGAAGGAACGGCTCGAAGACTCTGCCAACGCCGCCCACAAGGGCCGAGGTGTCCAATGAACAATCTGCAATCGTCCGAACACAGGAGTATCGATGAACTTCTGCCCTGGTATGTGAATAATACGCTCGATGATCGCGAGCGCGTGAGGGTCGAGCGGCATCTTAAGACATGTGCGACTTGTCAGGAAAATGCCCAACTTTGGTCGCAGGTTCAGAGCGCAGTCCGCAGAGACTCGCCCGTGCCGTTTGTTCCTGAACCGAATGACAGTGCACTACTGGACGCCGTAGAAAAAGATGGCCGTCGCTGGTACGCAGACGGCGCACGGGCGCCGTACTTGGTAGCGGCTTCGGTACTGCTTGTAATAACCGCAGCTGTGTTCTTCACAGTCGGTAGTCGCGTGACGCCTGAAACACCGACTCAATTCGAAACCGTAACTTCGGAATCGGCGGACCCTATGGTTCAGTACATCATCGAAATGCGATTTAAAAAGAGCGCCACGCCGGAACAGCGCAGGGGAATTCTAGATACCCTGGGGAATGTAACGCTAAACACACCTGTGGATGCGGAACTGCTCACTCTGCATCTTGGCGCTGGATCGCTGCCGGAGTTGCAGGCGCGAATGGACGATGCCAGGGCGTTGCCGCATGTGATCGATGTTAGAATTGTCGCCGTTCACCTGCCTGTGGACTAGAGCCATGGCGATTGGTCGTTTGTTATTTGTGTCACTCTTTGTCGCGATCTGCTTTGCGGCGGAAGTGCTTGCTGATGACTCGGAGACCAAACGAGAAATTCTCGTTACTTACGTCAACGATGGTGCTCGTGCGACCGGTCCGGGCGCGCCATACAGACATCGCAAGCGCTACGCGATCAGTGCCGAGGCGCGCCGGCATTCATCCCAGGTCGCTGACGATTACGGCCTGACTCAGATTGACCACTGGCCAATCAAGCACCTGTCTGTGTATTGCTTCGTCTATCGAATCGCGGATGGCGCCTCACGTAACGACATTTTGGAAAAACTGCGTGAAGACGCGCGGGTGGAGTCGGTCCAGCCCATGCAGGAGTTCAATACGGGTATCTCCGCAAGCGCGATCTACGATGATACGTATGCGCCTCTCCAGCATGGGTTGGCGACACTCGACATATCGTTGGCGCATAGACATTCGCGAGGTCGGGGCGTCCGTGTTGCAGTAATCGATAGCAATGTTGATGTCGATCACGAAGACCTGCAGGGCCGCATCAGTCGGATCGAGTATTTCCCGGCGCGGGATGCTCCTCCCGACCACAAGCACGGAACAGCCGTCGCTAGTGTCATTGGCGCGGTTGCCAATAATGCGAAGGGCATTGTCGGTGTTGCGCCCGAATCGTTGGTCGAGATTTACGTGGCGTGCTGGTCCCAGGCCAACGCGAAAGGCGCGATATGCAACAGCTTCGTCCTGGCCAAGGCACTGGACGCCATGCTTGACGACCCGCCCGATGTGCTAAATCTCAGCTTGACCGGGCCACACGACCAATTGCTTGGTCGGCTGATACGACAAGCGCACCGTAAAGGCGTAATAATCGTCGCGGCAAGTTCGACGACCAGCGAAGTTTCGCACGGCTTTCCGGCGAACATGAAGGAAGTGATCAGCGTTGCCAGCAGCGAATCGCCGACACCTAACCGATTGCCCGAGACCCACGCGTCCGATTGTGTCTTTGCACCTGGCGAAAAGATTCTCGTGGCGATACCGGATAATGCGTATGATTTCCGTTCTGGAAGTTCGCTCGCGGCGGCGCATGTCAGCGGAGTAGTGGCACTCATTCTTTATATCGCGCCCGATGCGGATCTGGGGGAGATTCAAGCGGTACTGGAACGGTCACAACAAGCGACACTTGGTTCGGCGATTTCGGTCAATGCCTGTGTAGCGCTGCAACTTGCGGATCAAACACTGGACTGCGGCACCTGAGGCCTTCAGAACGTAAGGCGCACGCTTAAAGCCGTGCGCGGACCGTCACGATCCGGAGAGCTGACGAACGGGACCCAGCGGTTGGAGTCGTGGTATCGCAAGTCGAATTCGAAGCGATTTACTGGCCAGGTAATGCCTAACTCCCAGTAGGAGTACCCACTGCCGGATAGTCGGGATACATCGTAATAGCCAATTCCTGCACCGGCGATCAGGGATTTTCCCACGGCCCATTCGGCGTAGAGCTCGGCGTCATGCGACTCACTACCCGTATCGTAGAGATCCGGAGAGTAAGCATATTGTAGCCAGAGCATGTCGCGATAACCCGCTGTCAAGTGATACTCGAAGTAGTCATAGTCGATAGTGCCGGTCTGACCCGGATAGTTGTAGCTTACGACCGCGGCCCCCAGCACCCAATGTTCATCCAGCTCATGGCCGTAGCCCAGGTACAGGTTCAACTCGTGGTCGCGTTGTCTGTCGGGACCGCTTGCGATATCAACAGTCGAAGCCCACGCCCCGGCGTAAATTCCAGACTCGAATCCAATTTCGGCGCCTAACTGCAAGGCGGGATCACCGTCGCTCTGCGTGATGCCGCGCCAGACATAGTCCGTTGTAAACACTGCGTAGCCGGTAATCTCTGCGGCCTGTAGAACTTGCAAGGGCAGGAAAAGCAATGCAAAGAGTGTCGATACGGCTGAGGGGGTTCGAGTCCGTATTGCCGATTCGAAAATCTCGTCTTTTGCCATCATGGGTTCCCTGCGACTAAACGGGATCTCTGTCTTCTCCGTTATGCTCAAAGTACAGCATGAACCTCATGGCATTACCACGGGTGGTCGGGTCCTTGTCCTCCGAAGACAAGGGTCACAGATTCAATCGGAGGCCGACCCAGTCAGCCGATGAACCCGAGAACGAGAAAACCGACAGCCGCGATTCCGGCGGCGATCAAGGCATACGGAAGCTGCGTACGAACATGATCGATATGGTCGGTGGCGGATGCCATCGATGCCAGCACGGTCGTATCGCTGATCGGCGAGGCGTGATCGCCGAATATTGCACCAGAGACGGCGGCCCCGAGGAGAAGCGGCACGGGAAGTCCGAGCGTTATCGCAATTGGCACGGCTATCGGGATCATGATGGCGAATGTGCCCCAGCTCGAACCTACCGAGAACGCGATGAAAGCGGAGACGAGGAAAACGAGTGGCGCAAGCAGCACTGGCGATATGTTGCCGCTCACGACATTCGCGACGTAAACGCCCGTTCCGAGTTCCTGCGCTA
>CAZKZE010000120.1:0-4523 GCA_964557165.1 uncultured Woeseiaceae bacterium | reverse complement strand
ACGCTCGCGCTCCAGCTTCAGACCCTCTGCCAGCGGCAGCCGGGTCGCTGCCTCGACGCAGTCCACAATGTACTGTGGCGCGATCTGCCCCCGCGCCCGTTTCGCCAGCGTCGCCCGGTACGTATCAAACAGGCCCGGATCGTGCTCCGGGACCGTCAGCTCTGCCGTCCGGCGAGGTTCCGCCCCATCGGCAAGCAACTCCGCAGCCCAGGCAAGCGCGCCGTCAAGGAGGTCCCCTTCGATAATGCGATCGACGAGCCCGACTTCCATCGCCTGCGCAGCGCCGATGGGCACGCCGGATGTCATCAGGTCGAGCGCGGCCGCCGCGCCTGCCAACCGCGGCGCGCGTTGTGTGCCCCCTGCCCCTGGCAGCAGCCCGAGCTTCACTTCGGGCAAGCCGACCTTGGCGGACGGCAGCGCGCAACGATAGTGCGCCGACATCGCGACCTCGAAGCCGCCACCGAGCGCGGTGCCATGGACTGCCGCAATCACGGGCTTCGTCGATGCCTCGATCTGATTCACGACGGCGGGCAACCAGGGGTCCTGCATGGGCTTGCCGAACTCGGAGATATCCGCACCGGCGATGAACGTGCGCCCCTCGCAGATAATCAGCAGCGCCTCGGACGCGTCCCGTTCGGCTTCATCCAGGGCGTCCATAATCCCCTGCCGAACCGCCAGCGATAGCGCATTAACCGGCGGATTATCGATTGAAATAACGCCAATATTGCCTCTAAGTGTGTAATTGACCGGGGATGACATCGAGTCTCCTTTTCAATTGTCGATGCACTCTGTATCGTTGACAGTAGCTATGTACCGGCAACTCACAGAACAAGCGGAAAAATACCTGCGGTCACTTTACCAGCAGGACGATATCGCGGGCCAACTCAAGCGCAGGCTCGCCAATTTGATGGCCCGTGGCGAGGCCAACGCGGATGCCGCCTGTCGAGCCCTGAAACTCAGTCGCCGGACCCTCCAGCGGCGGCTGAAGGCAGAGAAGACCAGCTTCCAGAAGATACTCACGGAAGTGCGCGCCGAACTCGCGATCAACTACCTCCGGGATGCGCGGCTGAAGTCGCTGGAGATCGCGATGCTGCTCGGCTACTCGAACATCAGCTCGTTCACCACGGCATTCAAGTCCTGGTACGACATACCGCCGGCCGAGTACCGGCAAAAATTCCTCGCCATTCGCTGATTTTGCGTCCCGCCAGGACGCCACAGCCAGAAGTCATTCCAGCGTCATCTAACGACCCCCCGGGGCCGGAATTACGCTATTATTCGCGGCTTGCTCGATTGAGGACATGCAATGCTTGAGAAGCTCAAATTCTATATCGATGGCCAGTGGGTCGATCCGGTCGAACCGCGAACCCTCGATGTCGTAAACCCGGCCACTGAAGAAGCTTATGGCCGCATCAGTATCGGCTCAGCTGCCGACGTCGATAAGGCTGTCGCGGCCGCCAATCGGGCGTTCGTGACCTTCTCGCAGACGACGATCGAGGAGCGCAAGGACCTGCTCCAGGCGATCCTGGCTGAATTCAACAAGCGCCACGACGAAGTGGCCGAAGCGATCATGGACGAAATGGGTGCGCCCTGGGACCTCGCGAAGAACGCGCAGGCAGCCAGCGGTTCGCAGCACATCAAGGCGGCAATCAAGGCACTCGAAAACTACGCATTCGAAGAGCGAATTCGCACCACGAACATCGTCAAAGAGCCGATCGGTGTGTGTGGACTGATTACGCCCTGGAACTGGCCGATGAACCAGATTGCGGTCAAGGTCGCCCCGGCGATCGCAGCCGGCTGCACAATGGTCCTGAAACCAAGCGAAATCGCGCCGTTCGATGCCATCCTGTTCGCCGAGATTCTCGACGCGGCCGGCGTACCGGCAGGCGTCTTCAACCTCGTGAATGGCGACGGGCCCGGCGTCGGCAGCGCCATCTCCGGCCATCCCGATATCGCAATGGTCTCGTTCACGGGCTCGACCCGAGCCGGTGTGCTGGTGGCGCAAAACGCGGCACCCACGGTCAAGCGCGTTGCCCAGGAACTGGGCGGCAAATCGGCCAATATTATTTGCGATGACGAGATGTTCGAGAAATCCGTAGAAAGTGGCGCCGGCGACATGTTCGAGAACACGGGCCAGTCCTGCGACGCTCCATCCCGCATGCTGGTGCCTCGCGATCGTATGGACGAGGCGGCAGGTATCGCGGCGAAGGTCGCCGCGGCGACCAAGGTTGGCGACCCGCGAGGCGATGATGTCGAAGTCGGACCGGTTGTCTCGGATGTCCAGTGGGGGAAGATCCAGGGCCTGATCCAGGCCGGTATCGACGAAGGCGCCACGCTGGCAGCAGGTGGCACCGGACGGCCGGAGAGTCTCGACAAGGGCTACTACGTGAAACCTACCGTGTTTGCCAATGTCACAAATGACATGACGATCGCCCGCGAAGAAATCTTCGGCCCTGTTCTCTCGATCATTCCCTACGACGACGAGGAGGACGCCATTCGCATAGCCAACGACACGCCCTACGGTCTGTCCGGCTACGTCTCCTGTGCTGACCTGGACGCTGCGCGGCGGATTGCGTCACGCATGCGCACCGGCATGGTCCATATCAATGGCGCCTGGGCGGACTCCGCTGCGCCTTTCGGCGGCTACAAGCAGTCCGGCAACGGCCGTGAGTGGGGGCACCATGGATTGGACGAGTTCCTGGAAGTGAAGTCCGTTTACGGATACGAGAAGAGACAAAAGTAATGAAACGGATCTTTCTGCTGATTACGTGCCTCGGCGCGTTGCTTCTTTCTGCATGCGGTGGCGACTCAAAGCTACCGACGCCGACAGGCACAGGTTCGATTCGCGCGATTAACGCGATTCCGGGTTCACCTGAAATCGCTTTCCTGATCGAGGAACGGTTACTTGGCGGGGTACGGTACAAGAACTCCACCCCCCCTGTTCGCTATGACGATTTTGAGTATATCTTCAATTTCGAGATTCGATATCCCGGCGATCTGACCTTGACTCGCGTGGCGTCGCAGGTCCTCAAGGTGGAAAAGGACCGCGAGCACATGTTCCTGCTGACAGGTGATATCAACGCGCCAACGATTACGATCTGGGATGGGGACAGACGCGTGTTTGAAGAGGGCGAAACCGTACTGGAAGCGCGCTTCGGGCACGCCAGCGAATCACTTGGCGAGATTGATGTCTATTTTGACGAGCCCGGTATTGCGCCTGGAACCAATCCACCCGCCGCAACATTGTCCTTCGGCGAGATTGCCGATCCTCGTGATTACGAGGCCGGCGAGTACGTGATAACAGTGACCGCCGCGGGCGATCCAGGGATTGTGCATTACTCGTCGTTCGAGACAGATCTTCTGCCGCAGTTCGCTCATGTAATCACCATCTATGAAGGAGATGGCAACGACACGGCGCCGGTGGTGGTCCGATCCATGACTTCGGTTGGTAATCCCCTGGCCCTGCCAGACGCCGCGTACCCATCACAAACGCGGTTCATTCATTCTGCCTATACGCTCGAGACAGTCGACGTGTACGATGACGAAGCACTAACGAATCTCGTCGCTGAAGACGTTCAGTTCACAGTTGCGACGGCGGACCAGGATACGACGACGGACCCAAAGACTTACTATTTCACGCCGGCCAACAGCCAGGCGACGATCTTGTTCCAACAGGATATTGCGGCCCAGGCAACCGGAATATTCAGCCACGTTTACCTGGTCGGCGACACCGATGACTGGGTGGCGATCCGCGAGATTCCCGATCGAGCATCCGCGCTGCTTAGCGCGAAGCTGAGCATCTATCATGGTGCGCTTAACTTCAATTTGTTTGACGTGTACGTGAAAGACCGGGATGAACTGATTGAAGAAGATGACCAGCCGACGACCGTCGCGGTGTACAAGCTCCCGTCCGAGCTGCTGCAACTCGACGCAGGCAGTTACGATATTTACCTGACAGAACGCGATTCAAAGACCGAAATCGCGGGTCCGTATCCCATCGATGTCGCGCTGGGGGACATTGTTGACCTGATCGCGGTCGACACAGTGGACCCGGCTGTCGTCGAACTCATCGACGTTCCGGTTCCGTAAGCCGTTCCTCGTGAATTCGGCTGAGCGCCTCGCGGCGCTCGGCCGCGTCCATTTGTGCGAGCGGCAAATCCAGCATCGCCTCGATACGCCCGCGCAACCGGGCGTAGGCGCTGTCAAAATCGCCATCGGCCGCAGGATCCGGAATACCCCAGTGCACTGTCACCGGGCTGCCGTGCCATAACGGACAGGCCTCTCCTGCCGCATTGTCGCAAACGGTTATCACGACATCGATCTGGGGCGCACCGCCACCGCTGAATCGATCCCATGATTTTGATGACAGGCCCTCAGTGGAGTGACCTTGCGCAGCCAGTTTCTCCAGCGCGCCCGGATTCACCTGCCCGACAGGCTGGCTGCCGGCGCTGAATGCACGAAACCTGCCAGGGCCGAGTTCGTTAACGAGGACTTCACCGAGAATGCTGCGCGCCGAGTTTCCCGTG
>CAZKZE010000119.1:1628-4557 GCA_964557165.1 uncultured Woeseiaceae bacterium | reverse complement strand
GTCGGCGCAGATCAGCTGACCAGCTACAAATACGTGGTGCGCGGCAGCGGCCAGGTGCGCCCCTGATGCCCGCGGAGGCCAGACACTTCGACGTCGCGATCATCGGTGCGGGCATCAACGGTGCCGGCATCGCCAGGGACGCCGCTTTACGGGGCTTGAGCGTCGTCATTTTCGACAAGAATGATATGTGCACGGGCTGCTCCTGGATATCGAGCCGATTGATTCATGGCGGTCTGCGCTATCTCGAGTACGGTGAGCTCCCTCTCGTCTACGAGTCGTTGCACGAACGGCGTTACCTGCGGCTTACCGCGGAGCACCTCGTCAAGCCGTTGCGTATTTGCCTTCCACTATTCGAGGGTGCCCGGCGTGGGCCGCTGCTTATTCGCCTGGGCATGATGCTCTACGACTTTCTGTCTATCGGTAAGACTGTGCCAAGACATGAAATGCTCAGCGGCGATGAAATTCAGAAGGAGGAGCCCGGCCTGCGAACAGAAGGTCTCAAGGCGGCTGCCCGATATTACGATGCACAAGTCGCGTATGCGGAGCGGCTGGTCCTCGAAATCCTGATTGCGGCCCGCTCGGCAGGTGCGGAAATACTGACACACTGCGAGGTAACGGCGATCAAGACCAGTAATGGCGCCGTCAGCGCCATTGCCTATCTGGATAAGAACGACAATGTGGAACACGAGATTTCCGTCGGGACTGTCGTCAACGCGGCCGGACCCTGGGTCGATCGCGTGCTGGAGACGGCTCCCGTTCCTACCGATCGGCATATAGGTGGGACCAAGGGCAGTCATATTATCGTCGGCAGATTCGATGGCGCTCCGCATGACGCGTTTTACGTCGAGGCGGCAGCGGATGGCAGGCCGTTCTTCATCATTCCCTGGCACGATCAGTACCTGATTGGCACGACCGACATCCGCTATGACGGCGACCTCGACGAGATTCGTGTCAGTGCTGCGGAAGTCGACTACCTGTTGACGGAAACCAACCGGGTTTTTCCAGCGGCGAACCTGGCGATCGCCGACATCCATTACGCCTACGCCGGCGTCAGGCCGCTTCCCTACCAGGAGGAAGGCCCGGAATCGGCCATTACTCGGCGCCATATCATCAAAACGAACAAAAAGGTCGCGGACGGACTGATCTCGATTATCGGCGGGAAACTCACAACCTATCGAAATCTCGCCGAGCAGACAGTCGACCGAATAGCGAAGCTCCAGCACCTGAGGCTGCCCGAATGCCGAACCCGCGATACCTTGCTTCCCGGCGCATCCGGCCTTGCGAGTGCAGAGGAGCAACTTCGAAGCCTGCAGTTGTTATCGGAGAAGGGTATCGAGCGAATTTTGAGCATCTACGGCGGTCGGGCGTCGGGCATCTGCACACTGTGCGAAGACGACGAAGCGCTGGCGCGCGCGATCGACCCCAATGACACTGTGTTGGCGGCCGAGGTCGTATTTGCGATACGCGAAGAGTTTGCGAAGTCGCTGAGCGACATCGTTTTCCGCCGTTCGATGATTGGCCTGGATGCTGATCAGGGCCGACCGCTCTACACGACGATCGCCGACCTTGCGGCCGACGAATTAGGCTGGACAGCCACCGAGAAATCCCGACAGCTCGATGAGCTCGTCGACTTCAGCGAATCGTTGCATGTTACCTAGCGGGCGTCCTGTGCGAGCCGCGGCAGGTAACGCAATTCAATAAACAGCTCGCGACCGCGACCCGGAAAATACCGGTATTGTCCGAACGCGTAATCGGCGCGGTCGGCGACTGCCTCGTCGAAGATGTTGTTGAGGCGTGCCGTGATACTGAATCTCTGCGACAAGTCGATGAGCGCGCGCAGGTTCATCAAGCTATGGCCCGGGTACTCGAAGCGGTTTTCAGCATCGAGGTAGTACTCGCCGATAGCCGTCCATTGCAGCGCAAATGCGGCATTGGCGGCGGGCTCGAACAGCAGCTCGGCACTGCCCAGCCAGCGCGGCGCGGTATCGACGTCGTTGCCCGAGATGAAAGTCTCGCCGCGCGCGGCGATCGTATCGAAATCGTAGGTATGACGGGTGTAGCTTGCATCCACTTTCAGCCGCAGTGTTTCTGCCAATTGCCAGTCCAAAGTGAATTCGACGCCTCGGTGTCGGCTGCGGCCGCCGTTGACATTGAAACCGTCCGAATCGCGAAACACGCTGTCGCGTTTGCGCATCGCGAAGCCTGCCGCGTCGACAGACCAGTGCTCTGTGTTCCAGCGTATTCCGAGTTCAATACTGTCGATCGTCTCGGAGTCCAGGTCGGCGAGCTGCTGCCCACTCTGAAGTCGGTAGAGTTCGGTAACCTGCGGTGCGCGGAAACCACGTGCGAGAGCGCCAAAAAGCAATGTGTCGGGTCCGAGCCGGTAATGAAGCGAGAATTTTGGCACGAAATTGGTGTACGTATCGCTGCGACTCGCAGGCCTGGAATACAGGCATCCGCCGAATCCGCAGGGCGTTCCATCGTCACGCGTATTACCGACGAGCATGCGGTTGTCGTAGTCGTAGTGCATGTACTCGACACGCAGTCCGCCACCCACGGTCATCCGTTCACTGATGACGAAGTCCGCTTGCAGGTAGGGTGCAACACCGATAGTCCGGACATCGAAGTCATAGTGCTTTCCTTCGGGCCGGGTCTCGCGCAAAAAGTCGGAGCCTTCTGTTGGCCCGGACTGAGTCTCTTCCAAAGATATATCGGCCCATTCGATATCCGCACCGGCAACGAAGCGCCTCGTCTCAGCGCCGAAGGTGAACGCCGTCATCGCACCGGCGCTGACCTGGCCATTTTTTTCAAGTGGCTGGCCCGGCAAGAAATGTTGCAGGAAACGCATGTGCGAGTGTCGCAGGTAGGGTCGAACGTCGATATCGACATCGACATTGCGAATGGTCATGGATCGCTGCCAGATGCCGTA
>CAZKZE010000119.1:0-1528 GCA_964557165.1 uncultured Woeseiaceae bacterium | reverse complement strand
CCCTGATCCCTGGCTGTCCTGATCCCATCAATTTACCCTCAGCAAAGCCCGATCATTATAATCGTGTTCATACAACTGTTTGTAACTGAAAGAGTTTCCCAATGACGAATAGGATTCACGCCAGGACGTGGCCGGCTGCAATGCTGACGATGTTTGTCGTCGCGGCAAGCGGCGCAAATGCCCAAACCGCAGACGACTCGGCACAGTCCGGGCAACAGCGTCCCCGGGTGGGACTCGTGCTCGGCGGTGGTGGCGCCCGCGGCGCAGCCCACGTAGGCGTATTGAAGGAGCTCGAGCGTCAGCGCATACCGGTCGACGTTATCGCTGGCACCAGTATGGGCGCGATCGTCGGCGGGCTGTACGCCAGTGGCATGAGCGCTGCCGAACTGGAGGAGCTGGTCAGGACACTTGACTGGGCCGCAGTGCTCTCCGACGAACCTGAACGTAAGGATATGAGTTTCCGGCGCAAGCAAGACGACGCGCAGTTCCCGATCGACTTCGAACTCGGTGTCCGCGGCAGCGACCTGGTGCTGCCCAAGGGCGTGATACAGGGGCAGAAGCTCGATCTTCTGCTGCGAAAGCTCACGATGCGTACAACGCATATCGACGACTTCGACGATCTGCCGATTCCGTTTCGTGCGATCGCCTCCGATATCGAACGCGGAGAAGCCTACGTAATGGGTAGTGGCGATCTCGCCCGGTCCATTCGAGCCAGCATGTCAGTGCCCGGCGCATTCGCACCGGTACTAATCGATAATCATCTGCTGGTCGATGGGGGCTTGGTCGGAAACCTGCCGGTCGATGTCATGCAGGCGATGGGAGTCGACGTCATTATCGCCGTCGACGTCGAGTTTCCGCTGTACAGGCGCGAGGAACTGGAATCAGCGCTCACGATCTCGGAGCAGATGCTGACGATCCTCATTCGGAAGCAAACACTGCGACAAATCGATCGTCTGGGAGAACGCGACGTGATGATCCGCCCCGAACTCGGTATCTACGCGTCGACAAATTTCGGCGATATCGTCGAGACCATAGAA
This sequence comes from uncultured Woeseiaceae bacterium, assembly GCA_964557165.1. Lineage (GTDB taxonomy): Bacteria > Pseudomonadota > Gammaproteobacteria > Steroidobacterales > Woeseiaceae > UBA1847. The sequence continues at coordinate 491 of CAZKZE010000119.1, read as the reverse complement.
CCGGGCGAGATAGCCGCTCGCTTGCAGTCTGAAAGACTGAGGACAATTGCGGTTGACAGGGAGACGTACGATGCCTACCACGCGCGCCGCACCGCACCGTTACAAAAGGAACCTGAGCTAGCGTTCGTTCGGATCGTGCACGACGATAAGCTTTCGTCGGCAGTGCTCGATTCGAGGTTGAGCGTCAAGGCGGGCGATCCGATCGATCCAGACGTACTCGCTGCGAATGCCAACAGGCTGTACGGACTGCAGTTGTATGAGCACGTCGGCTATCGTCTCGTCGAGGAGAATGGCCAAACGGGCGTCGAGTATCGCGCGACCACCAAGAGCTGGGGCCCCAATTTTCTGCAGTTCGGCGTGTCGCTGGAAGACGACTTCGAAGGATCGACCGCATTCAATGTCGAGGCGCGAATGACGCGCGCGGGCTTGAACCGCCTGGGCGCCGAATGGCGCAATGACCTGAGGCTCGGGACGGATCCCAGGTTGTTCTC
>CAZKZE010000118.1:0-4632 GCA_964557165.1 uncultured Woeseiaceae bacterium | reverse complement strand
GTCACCGGACTTGAGATCGGTGGCGAACTCCTCGGTCACATCCAGCGTGATCGGCACCGGCCACAGAACGCCGTTGGTCAGGCGCATGCCGCCAACGACAGTCTCATAGTCGTTCTTATTGAGAAACCCTTCGAGCGGCGAGAACGCGCCGTTCAGAATCAGCTCGATATCGCAGAGCTGACGATCGGTCAGATCCCAGGACGCGTAATCGCGCGCGGCGGCCTTTTCAGCCTCGGCGGCGTCTGCGTCGAGATAGAGGTTCTTCAGTTCGCCGCCATGCGGCTCCTTGAACGCACCCATTGTGTAACTCCAATGTATTTATAAAGAGAAAGCCGCGCAGGATAGCTGTGCCCGGCGCGGCTTTGAATAGTGGTTTGGCGAAGGTCCTGTCTAGAACGGAATATCGTCGTCGAAGTCGTCGGGGCCCGGCTGTGGGGGCGCACTTCCGCCGCCCTTCTGGCCGCCACCTTGCTGGCCACCGCCACCTCCGCCGCCGCCGCCGCCGCCGCCGCCAAACGAACCGCCGCCGGCGCCGCCACGTCCACCGAGCATCTGCATCTCGTTCGCGCGAATCTCAGTCGTGTAACGATCCTGCCCGTCCTGGCCCTGCCATTTGCGCGTCTGCAGCTTGCCTTCGATGTAAACCTGGGAGCCCTTACGCAGGTACTCGGCGCCAATTTCCGCGAGCCGGTCGAACATGACTACCTTGTGCCACTCGGTCCGCTCTTTTTGCTCGCCGGTCTGCTTGTCTTTCCACGACTCGTTGGTCGCGACCGTGAAATTGGTAACGGCCGAGCCGCTCGGCATGTAGCGCGTCTCGGGATCACCCCCGAGATTACCAACGATGATGACTTTGTTAATTCCGCGGGCCATTTTGGCTCCTGTTTTTCAGTGTCGATATTTCGCCGCCGAGCGACGAGGGGGGACTATTGTAGAGCCTGCAGGGGCAATTACTAGCCCGATTTCGGGGAATAATCCGCAAATTATTTGCGAAAACGCCCGTATCCCTGCAGTGCCAGCCAAATACCCGCCATCAGGGCGCAGACGAAGAACACGTCGACCGGCCGGCCCTGCCCCAGGAAGCGCCCGCCAATTAGCCCGCCGACAAATGCCCCCAGGAACTGGGCGCTCGAAAACACACCGAGCGAGGCACCACGCACCTCGCCATCGGCCAGTACCGACAGGCGTGCAGGCAGGCCAGCCTCGAGGAAATTGAAGCCACCGAAATAGAGGACCAGGGCAAGCAACACGGGCCAGGCCGAGAAACTGAAGAATGTCAGGGCCAGCTGCGCAGCGACGATCAGGGTCACTGCCAGGCCGATCAGACGGCCACGGCCCTGGTGATGATCCGACATGATCATCGGTATCGTAATGCCGAGCGACAGGACGAGCGCACCGACGTACATCTTCCAGTGATCAGTCAACGCCATGCCGAGCCGATCGTGCAACAGGAAAGGCAGGGCGACGAATGTCGCCGTCATGATCGCGTGCAGCAGGAATACGTAGAAATCGATGCGCATCAAATCCGCGCGAAAAGCCGGAACCAGGCTCCAGCTCCTGGCCGTGTCTGGCTGCGGGATCTCCGGCAGTAACCGGAGCATCAGGCCCGCAGAAACGGCGAGCGCGGCCGCGATCCAGAATAGCGACTGCACACCGAAACTGGCGGCGATCAGCGGGCCCGCGACCATGGCCAGCATGAACGAAGCACCGATACCCACACCGAAGATCGCCATCGAGCGCGTGCGCACTTCTTCGCGCGTTGCATCGGTAATCAGGGCTGTGAGCGTCGCGGAGATGGCTCCCGCGCCCTGCAGCAACCGGCCCGCGATAACGCCGTAGATCGAGTCCGACATCGCCGCCAGGATGCTGCCAAGCGCGAATATCGCGAGCCCGGCCAGGATCACGGGCATGCGGCCAATTTTGTCCGACAGCGCGCCGAGCGGAATCTGGAACCCCGCCTGGGTCAGGCCGTACGCACCAACGGCCAGGCCAATCAGGAGCGGTGTCGCGTCCTTCAATTCCGCCGCATACAGCGACAGGACCGGTAGCAGCGCAAACAGGCCGAACATGCGAATCATGGCAACGAGCGCGATAACGCCAACCGAGCGGCGCTCGTCAGCGTGCATCGTTATGCCGGCCGGCCTTTCTGAGTCCAAAGTCGTGCTTCCTTTGCGCCGCGGATGCGCGGCGGCGTATATTAGCAGGTTGTTCGCTTCACACTGAATCTCAATATGAAATCGATCGATATCAGAGGCGCGAGGACCCATAACCTCAAGAACCTCGACCTCTCGCTGCCCCGCGACCAGCTGATCGTGTTTACGGGACTGTCGGGCTCAGGCAAGTCCTCGCTCGCCTTCGATACGATCTATGCAGAGGGCCAGCGGCGCTACGTCGAGTCGCTGTCCGCCTACGCGCGCCAGTTCCTGTCGATGATGGAGAAGCCGGACATCGATCATATCGATGGCCTGTCTCCAGCTATTTCGATCGAGCAAAAATCCACGTCGCACAATCCGCGCTCGACAGTCGGCACCGTCACCGAAATCTACGACTACCTGCGGCTGCTGTTCGCGCGCGCCGGCACGCCGCGCTGCCCGGACCACGACATTACGCTCGAAGCCCAAACGGTCAGCCAGATGGTGGACCACGCTCTCGAGTTACCCGAAGGGACAAAGCTCATGCTGCTCGCTCCGGTGGTCGCGGAGCGCAAAGGTGAGCACGTGCAGCTCATGGCTGACCTGCAGGCCCAGGGCTTCATTCGCGCGCGCATCGACGGCGAAATCTATGAGCTCGACCAGCCGCCCGAACTGGATCTCAGGAAGAAACACAGCATTGACGCGATTGTTGATCGCTTCAAAGTAAAAGAAGACATTCGCCTGCGCCTCGCTGAGTCCTTTGAGACTGCCCTGCGTCTCGCGGATGGTGTCGCGCGCATCGCCTACATGGATGGCGACGAGGACGAAATTACTTTCTCCGACCGTTTTGCGTGCAATATCTGCGGCTACAGCCTGACCGAACTCGAGCCGCGCCTGTTCTCCTTCAATAATCCGACCGGCGCGTGCCCAAGCTGCGACGGACTTGGGGTCAAGCAGTTTTTCGATCCGGACCGCGTCGTGGTTAACCCGAGCCTGTCACTGGCAGGCGGTGCCATACGTGGCTGGGACCGCCGCACGACCTATTACTACCAGATGATTCAGAGTCTCGCGTCGCACTATGAATTTGATATCGAGACGCCATTTGAAGAGCTCCCGAAGAAGCTGCAGGAGATCGTTCTATACGGCAGTGGCAAAGAAAAGATCGAGTTTTTCTACGCCAATTCACGGGGCATGCAGATCAAAAAGACGCACCGCTTCGAAGGCGTGCTACCAAACCTGGAGCGACGTTACCGCGAAACTGAATCGAGCGCAGTCCGTGAGGAGCTTTCGAAATTCCTCAACAGCCAGGCCTGCCCTGACTGCGGCGGTACCCGACTGAACGAATCGGCACGGCATGTGTTCATTTGCGATCACTCTTTGCCTGAGATTACACGGCTGTCGGTCGGTCATGTCCGTGAGTTCTTCGACACGATGAAACTCGACGGCTGGCGCGCGACGATTGCGGACAAGATCGTCAAGGAAATCAGCGACCGGGTCGGTTTCCTGTCCGACGTCGGGCTCGACTATCTCTCCCTCGATCGCAGCGCCGAAACCCTGTCAGGCGGCGAAGCCCAGCGCATTCGCCTGGCCAGCCAGATCGGCTCGGGGCTGGTGGGCGTCATGTACATTCTTGACGAACCTTCGATCGGCCTGCACCAGCGCGACAACCAGCGCCTCCTCGGTACGCTCACTCACCTCCGGGATATCGGCAACACCGTGATCGTCGTCGAGCACGACGAAGAAGCTATCATGTCTGCCGATTTCGTCGTCGACCTCGGTCCCGGTGCGGGCGTGCATGGCGGCCGCGTCGTTGCGGCAGGCACGCCCGAAGAAGTACAGAAAGAGGCGCAATCGCTGACCGGTCAGTATCTTTCCGGCAAGCGAGCGATCGCCGTTCCTGCCGCACGCACCCCATGCGACCCGGACAAGCAGATCCGTGTTCTCGGCGCGACAGGTAACAACCTCAAGAACGTCGACGCGTCGATCCCGGTCGGCCTGATGACCTGCGTGACTGGCGTTTCAGGCTCCGGCAAGTCAACGCTCGTCAACGATACGCTGTACAAGTCCGTGGCGGAGGAAATCAATCGATCGAGCCGTAACCCGGCCCCACACAAAGCCGTCGAGGGCCTCGATGCGATCGATAAGGTTATCGACATCAGCCAGAGCCCCATTGGCCGCACGCCGCGCTCCAATCCGGCGACCTACAGCGGCCTGTTCACGCCGATCCGGGAACTGTTCGCCGGCACCCAGGAGGCGCGCTCGCGCGGCTACATGCCAGGCCGCTTCAGCTTCAATGTCAAAGGCGGTCGCTGCGAGGCCTGCCAGGGCGACGGCGTGATCAAGGTCGAGATGCACTTCCTGCCGGATGTCTACGTCCCGTGTGACGTCTGCCGTGGGAAGCGCTACAACCGCGAGACGCTGGAAATTCGGTACAAGGGCAAGAATATTCACGAGGTTCTCGATATGACGGTCGAGGACGCCGCGGTGTTCTTCCAGAACG
>CAZKZE010000117.1:0-4771 GCA_964557165.1 uncultured Woeseiaceae bacterium | reverse complement strand
CTTTGAATGCTTTTTGTCACATTATTTTTGAATTTTTCAATCGTTGACCATCTGCTCGATTTTGTGAGCCCCAGGGCCTAGTGCCTGATCCTGTCACTTGATAGTCTGTGCCTTCGCATTCAGGAGAATAATAATGATGCATCGTCGCTGCGCCTCCATTCTGCCCCTCATGGCACTGCTTGCCCTGCCCGGCCTCAACCTGCTCGCCCAGGGACCGGAGGGGACACTCGAGAAGATCGAAAGAACGGGTGAATTCCTGATCGGATATCGCACCGACTCGAGCCCGTTGTCCTACGAAAACGCGCAAGGCGAGCCATCCGGATACTCGGTCGATCTCTGTCGGCGCATTGCCGCCAGCGTCAATGCGCATTTTAGCGACAAGGATATCGAAACGAAATTTGTGCGCATCACATCGGACGAACGCCTGTCGGCCGTGGTAGACGGCAAAATAGACATAGAATGCGGATCGACAACGATAACCCTGTCTCGCCAGGAGCGAGTCGACTTTTCGCTCCCGACCTTTGTGACCGGTGGCAGCGTGCTATCGCTTGCTACATCGGGTGTTCAAACGATGTCGGATCTTGCGGGCAAACGAGTTGGCGTTGAGAAAGACACGACCACCGTGGAGGAATTGCGCAACTATTTGAAGGAAAGCCTGATCGATGCGGAAGTCGTCATTGTCGATGATCGCATGGCCGGCATGGAACGGCTCAACCGAGGCGGCATCGATGCGTTTGCATCCGACCAGATCGTACTGATTGGGCAGGTCATCGAAGCGGCCAATCCGAAGCGCTATTCCCTGGTCAACGAGATCTTCTCGTTCGAACCCTACGGGTTTGTCGTGCGACGTAATGACGCGGACTTCAGGCTCCTGGTCAACCGCGCGATTGCCCAGCTGTACCGTAGCGGCGAGGAGGCGGATATCTTCTACCGGTGGATAGGACGCATCGGTATTGGCGTGCCGCCCATCATGGCCGCCATGTACCAGCTGAACGGGCTGCCCGAGTAGTAAGCCAGCGGGGCCAGGTCGGGTAGGACCTATTTGTGCTTCAGGGCCTTGATCGTCCGGCGAGCCCGGGCGCGACGAATGTCCGTGAGATTCTGCATCGTCATCGTGTCGGACGCGGAGATCTTCTCGTCCATCTCCGGGCTAAGCGCGGGCAGACCTTCGATTTTCAGCTTGTAGTGCCCAAGCGTAATGACATCGTCGTTTCTCAAGACCGTCTTCTGCACGACGCGCGAATTTACCGTGGTGCCGTTCGTGCTATTGAGGTCGAGTAGCACGACTGCGTTCGAATAGACCTTGAGCATTGCGTGAATCTTGCTGACGTAGGAATCCTCGACGAGGATGTCGGCCAGCTCATTTCGCCCGATGACATACTCGCGATCGGTCAGTGCATACTCGGCCACCGTGTCGCCTTCCCGGGTGACGAGTAGGCGCGGCATTGATCTCGCAGACTTCAGCTCCTCCATGCGTTCCATCACCTCGATCGCGTGCCTGTTCAACTGACCGGGCCAGCCGCCGGAGCGCACGTGCAGTTGCGCGCAAACGTCGATCGGGAACACCTTTTCGCTGCGCTCTCCGCCCGCGGCGATAAGGCGCGTTCGCAAGTAGATCATCGCCTCCTGCTCGGACAGCGGATTCAACGTATAGGTCGCGGGATGGCGCCGCGCAAAATTGCGCATGCCATCGTCTCGGAGAATTCCCGCCAGCTTTTCTTTGCCGGCAAGAACGATCCGCAAAGCATAACTGCCACGCGCGTCCAGCGCGGCAAGCCAGTTGAGCAGTCGCAGTGCGCTCGAACTCGCTCGGTCGGCGTCATCGACAAAGAGGACCGGTACGTCCCCGGCCCGGGCTTGCTGGGACAGGAAGTTGCTGAGCTGTTGCAGCAACTGCTGATCGTCAGTGGCGACGGCCGTCCCGACATCGAATTGCGACAGCATATCCGTGACCAGTCGCCGCGGCGCCAGGTGCTGGCCGTCTACATACGCGACCGCTGTATCACGTCCCGACCACGCAAACTGCTCCCTGAGAATCGTTGTCTTGCCCGACCCGTTCGGTCCCTGCAGGATGGCGACACCGTTGGCCTGGCTCAGCGATGACGCGAGGAACCGCAGGGCGTCCTGGTGGGACTGGTAAGCAACCACGAGGCTTCTGTCGGCGAGTTCGCCGAAGGCTCTGCTGCTCAGTGTGGAATCATGTGCCTGCATGGATTCTTGTTATTCTTGTCGACGGGTCATTATTGCGTCTACGGGCAGTTCTGCGTGGCTGAGATTCCATAATACGGCGGTTTGTGTGGCGAATCTGCAGCAAACTGATAATCTCCGGTTCCTGATTCCCAAATGGAGCCCACTCGTGAGACTGATTCTCTCTGTATTACTCATATCCTTAGCCACCCTCGCCCATGCCGACATTGACGCCAAAGTCGAAGCCGCGCTAACCGCCGACGGCCGCCCGGAAGCCGACATGGCTCGAGATAAGAACCGCAAACCGTTGGAAACGTTGAAATTCTTCGGACTAACTGACGATATGCGCGTCCTCGAATTGTTGCCTGGTGGCGGCTGGTACACCCGTGTGCTGGCGCCCGTGCTGGCCGAGAATGGCAAGCTGTACGTGGCGCTCGGAACCCGCCGTGTGAAGGAGAACATCCTGCCGCTGCCCGGATTCGGGAATATCGAGGTCATTGAGACTAACGAGAACACCCACCGCCCCGAAGGCGAGCGCCTGTACACGATGGACGAGTTCGATTTCGGTGTGCGCGACCTCGATATGGTCCTCACGTTCCGCAATGTGCATAACTTCGGCGAGGAAGGCCGCATGCTGATGCACCGCGAGTCCTTCGAAGCCCTGCGGAACGGTGGCGTCTACGGCATCGTCGACCACACCCGCCGCCACATGGAGCGTGACAATCCCGAGAATCGCCGGCGCATCGATCCGGTCCTTGTTATCAAGGAGGCACAGGCAGCCGGGTTCGAGTTTGTCGAGTACTCCGACCTGCATTTCCGCGCGGATGACGAACTCGAGTACGAAGTCGGTCGCCGTTCCGTGAGCGGCAATACTGACCGCTTCACCTTCCTGTTCAGGAAGCCCTGATTCCCCGGTGAAAATATGGGTTGATGCTGATGCCTGTCCTGTCGTCGTCAAGGAAATCCTCTTCCGCGCCGCCGACCGGACAGGTGTTGAGCTCACGCTGGTAGCGAACCAGGCGCTGAGCACACCCTCCTCCACCAACATCAATTCGCTCCAGGTCCCGAGAGGCTTCGATGTCGCGGATGACGAGATCGTCAAGCGCCTCAATCCCGGCGACCTCGTTATCACGAGCGATATCCCGCTCGCAGCCGAAGTCATCGAGAAAGGCGGTCATGCCTTGAGCCCGAGAGGCGAGATGCACACGACCGAGAACATCCGCGCCCGCCTCAATATGCGTGATTTTCTCGATACCATGCGTTCGAGCGGCGTTGAGATGGGCGGTGGCCCGGCGGCATTCAGCCAGCGCGACAAGCAGGAATTCGCCAACGAGCTCGACCGATTCCTGACCCGGCATTCGTAAATTCGTCCTGAACTCCTATAAAAACAGGGGTTTCGGAATGCAACGTGGTTCACATCACCCCATATTCCGCCGTGGAATAATCAAGGCCATCCTCTATGCGGAGCAAGACGATGGCGATACTGAGATACGTTCTGGCAACGGCTGTTCTTCTGGCCACTTCCACGGCGGCGGCCCAGGAGATGTCCGAGGCTGAAGCTATCTACGGAAGTCTGAACTGGCAAGCCGGTCCGGGCGCCTATGACGTGACAAACAAGGCCAGCATCGACCTTCCTCCGGGCTACGATCGCCTCAGTGCCTCTGATACCGGGAAACTGATGGAACTCATGGAAAACCCCAGTTCCGGCAGCGAATACTACGTCGGACCTGAAGACGGCCGCTGGTTTGCAGTCTTTTCCTACGAAGACACCGGGCACGTGAAGGACGACGAGGAAATCGATGCGGATGACCTGCTGGCGTCTATCAAGGAAGGCACCAAGTACGGCAACGAAGAACGCCGCAAACGTGGCTGGGCCGAGATGCATATCATCGGCTGGCAGTACAAGCCACGCTACAGCGACACGACGAACCGCCTGTCGTGGGCGATCCTCGCAGAAAGCGAAGGCTACGAAATCGTCAACTACAACACGCGCCTGCTTGGCCGGACCGGCGTTATCTCGGCCACGCTGGTTGCCGAGCCCGAGATCCTGACGACATCGGTCGGTGAGTTCGAGAGCCTGCTCGATGGTTTCGCCTACAACTCAGGCGACCTGTATGCCGAATACAGGGAAGGCGACAAACTCGCCACCTATGGACTCGCGGCGCTCGTGACGGGCGGTGCGGCTGCGGCGGTTGCCAAGGGTGCCGGCAAGGGGCTGTTCAAAGCCATTGGTCTTGCGATCCTCGCGTTCTTCGCGGCCATCAGCAAATTCTTCAAGGGAATCTTCTCAAGAAAACAGAGTGCTTGATCACCTCGCGATCCATGCCGATATTCTTGTTCTGATTCTCGGAGCAATTCTCTACCTGACGGACCTCGCTCGATTGCTGCATACGAACGAGGTCCTTTTCGTTGGGCGTGCCGGTGGTCCGTGGTCCGCATTGACACCGGCGAACGGCCTGCGCTTCAATCGCAAGCACGCCGTGCTCGCCCGGCCCTACGACCCAGGGGCGGTCACGATTCGACAAATGTGGCCATCGGAAAGGACGCCAGGGAAGGACTATCGAAAGGACCTCGAGTCCAGGCT
>CAZKZE010000116.1:0-4852 GCA_964557165.1 uncultured Woeseiaceae bacterium | reverse complement strand
CGCAGGGCGCAGGCGAAACCGCGACCCCTCCAACAAGTTGCAGAACAGATCGCGTTTCGCCTGGTAGAAATCGGGCAATTCCTCGCAGTAGCCCGGATTGTCCTTGAGGAAGTCGGCGACTCCGCATTGCATTGGCGTACTGACGGAAAACGTCGTGAATTGATGGACCTTGCGAAATTCGTTTGTGAGGTCGACGGGCGCCGCGCAGTAGCCGAGCTTCCAGCCAGTCGCGTGCAGCGTCTTGCCGAAAGAGCAGATGACCAGCGAGCGTTCCCATAGCTCGTCGTGGCTAAGGAGACTTCGATGCGGCTGGCCGTCGAATACTATGTGCTCGTAAACCTCATCGGAAAGCAGGAGGCAGTCGGTATCACGCACGATTTCCGCCAACGTGTCGAGATCATCTTCCGACAAAATCGCGCCTGTCGGATTATGCGGAAAGTTCAAAACGATCATGCGCGTTTGGTCATTGATCGTATCGCGCAGCTGCTGCCAGTCGGGATGGAAGTCGAAGCCGTTGTCGTCAATGAGCAGGGGCACGTGCTTCGTGATGCCCCCGGCGAGGGTAATGGCAGGTTCGTAGGAGTCGTAGGCGGGGTCGATGACAATGACCTCGTCGCCGGCTCGAACGAGGGCCGTGATCGCACTGAACAGACCCTCGGTCGCGCCGGTGCAGACCGTAATTTCCTGATCAAGATCCAGCGCACGGTCTTGCAGGCGCCGGGTCTTGTCGACAATTACCTCGCGTAAGGAGCGAACACCGGGCATTGGCGCGTACTGGTTCGCGCTGTGCCGCAGGCGCCAGTCGACGCGCTCGAGCAGCGCATCCGGTGGATCAAAACTCGGGTAGCCTTGTGCGAGGTTCAGCGCGCCGGTCTCGGCCGCGAGCTGGCTCATAACCGTAAAGATCGTCGTGCCGACATCGGGCAGCTTGCTGGTAATCGTGTTTCTCATGGGAGCCTAGTCTATGCGAATATCAATCCGGCAGCGTAGCGATCAGCAGTCGTTCTCCGCGTCGAGCAGGGCCCTGGTCTCTTCGCCGGGCTCACCTGCGGCAGGACTTCCGGCGTCGAACACGACTTGCCACTCACCGTCGGCGTTCAGCCGCCACACCGAATTGAACGTACCCCAGCTTTCGCTACTATTGCCGTCCGCATCGACCGACGTGGTTTGATAGGGTCCGCGACTCAGCGCGAGCGTGCCGTTCTCGAGCACTTCCACGAACTGCGGCCGCCACCTGATGGTCGGGCCATCCACCTTGAAGAAAATGGACCAGGCTTCTGCGACCTGGTCTGTACCTCGCAGTACGCCAGATCCTACAAAGCGGGCGTCGGCATCAATAAAAGACCGAAATGCGTCGACATCCCGATTCTCGACGGACTGGCTAAAGCCGATCTCCCGGCAGCGCACATCGTCCGCTAGATCGGCCAGGGCGGTACCCGCCAAGAGCACGCACATCGTGATGGTCAAAACGGATTTCATCTCGGCTATAGTAACGCGAATGGATGCCCTGTTTTCTTTCGTCGTCTATATCCTTTATGGGTTCTTTGGCTTCCTGTTGTTGCTCTTCGTTATTGCCGTGTTGTTTGGCAAGCGGATCAGGAAGAAATGGGAGTTTGAGGCGGAGTTTCGCGACGCCGCTGGACGCGAGTTCGGGGAGTTCGACATCGAGATGTCGCGGATCGATAAGAAGGAGCCGGAGTTCTCGTTCAAGGCAAATTTCAAGCTGCGCCACGAGTCGCTCGACGCCGGCCAACGCGTCCAGGTATATCTCGATGACCTGCTTGTGATGGAAGGAAGCGTTGCGACCGCCGGTCGAATTCTGCTCGGCGAGGATGCGATCGTGAATGCGGCGACGGAGGCCGCGGCGGGTCAGGTTTGCCGGGTGGTTTACGGCGGTCTGGAACAGTTTTCACAGCCCATCAGGCTCGATTGAAGCCCCAGATTAGTTCCTGTAACATGCGCCTCCCGCGGTCGGGGCGTGGCGCAGCCTGGTAGCGCACTTCGTTCGGGACGAAGGGGTCGGAGGTTCAAATCCTCTCGCCCCGACCACTATTCCAAAATAGGGTGCCAGTCACCTTATTTCGGTAAATAGGGTGACTGGCACCCTATTACCGGGTTTCAAAGATACATTCCTCGAGTTCTTTCTCCGGGACTTCATCGAGCCACTCGGGCTTTCTGAAGTTTCGTTTGATGGCACGAGCGAGCTTGCCGATCTGCATGCCGTCGACAACGCGGTGATCAAACGTCCCGGTCAGGGGCAGAATCGTCCGAATCACGATCTCGCCATTTTTCACGACGGGCTTTTCTTCGATCTTGCCGAGTACGACGACGCACGGCACTTTGGCGGCCGGCATCAGCGCGGTCATGCCCGTGTTCAGGCCGAAACTGCCGATGTCCGACACGACGAACGACCCGAAGCTGTGTGCGGACAGGCCCAGGGCTCTGATCTCAATGCCCATGTCCACCGTGATCCACTTGAGTAGAAGGAACACCGGACGACGCAGTGGCCACGGTATCCGATTAAGGACGTACTTGTTCTTTGCGGCCTTGATCTCGTCGCCACCGCGGCTGCGCGCGGCCTTGGCACGAATGTCCTCGGCAAGATCGCTTACTTTGCGGGCGTGCGCATTGCGAATAATAGCGGGCGTTACACCGGCTTCGCCTCCAACCTGGACAGGCACCATCACATCAAGGTGCTCCCGGCCTACGATCGCGCCTCGGCGGATAAAACAATTCATTTCGGGAACATCGAACGCGATCGCCCGAGCGAGCACGGTTGTCGTGAGATGGACCATGGTCAACTTGACGCCTTCCTCGCGTTTGCGATCCAGAAACTTCTTCGCTTCGGTAACGTCAATGTCGAGCGTGCCATAGACGCGGGAGTCGGTAGGCGTGGTGTAAATGGCGGCAGACGTGACTCGCCAGGGCGTGTTAAAGCGATCCATCCTCAGGAGCGCCGCTGAATCGCGAACTCCGCCAGCGACATTAATGCCTGTCGATGATCATTCGCGGGAAGGTCGGCAAGTACAGCGATTGCCGCATCGGCTGCTTCACGGGCCTTGGCTACGGTGTAGTCGAGGGCACCTGTCGAACGAATGATTTCCTGGATCTGCTCCATCTGGTCGAGCCCGCCCGTCAAAATAGCGGTTCTTATCAGTTCCCGCTCCGTGTCCGAGCCCGCGTTCATTGCCTGGATAAGCGGCAGTGTCGCTTTGCCTTCAGCCAGGTCATCGCCGATGTTCTTGCCCAACTCCTCGGACGATGCATCGTAATCGAGTGCATCGTCTATAAGCTGAAATGCGGTGCCCAGATGTTGACCATATTCGATCATGGCAGCTTCTTCGTCGGCATCGCGATTGGCGAGCACGGCCGCGATCTGTGCCCCGGCCTCAAACAGGCGGGCAGTCTTGCGGTAGATGACCTGCTGGTAGTCGTGCTCGGTCGTATTCGGGTCATGCACGTTCATGAGCTGCATGACTTCTCCGGCCGCAATCGTATTGGTTGCGTTCGCCAGGATCCGCATGACCTTCATGTCGCCGATATCGACCATCATCTGAAATGAGCGCGAATACAGAAAATCGCCGACCAGTACGCTGGCCTGGTTGCCGAAGACCGTATTCGCCGAGTCCTGGCCGCGACGTCGTTCCGAAGAATCGACAACGTCATCGTGCAACAAAGTTGCCGTGTGAATGAACTCTATGATGGTCGCAGCGCGCACGTGCTGGTCGCCCTCGTAGCCGAGTGCCCTGGCCGCGAGCAACACGATAAGCGGGCGCAGGCGCTTGCCGCCGCTCATGACGATGTACTCGGAGACCTGGGAGACGAGCGCCACGTCACTCTCCAGGCTTTCCCGGATCAGGCGATTGACCGCGTCCATGTCGTCGCTGGCCAGCGCCGCAACATCATCGAAGTTCACAGAAACGGGATTTCTTTCGGCCACTTGCATAAGATTCGTGATGATGCCTGAATCCCGCGCCATTGGCGAGATTCAGGCCATATTTCGACCGCCCGGGGCCGCCCTGCAAGCCATTGAAAATCAGTGGGATTTCAGAGCCCTGTAACGTTGACCCGGGGCCGCGGAATCTATAGAATTCCGGCTCTTTCGTGGCGCCGGCCATTGTTTCGCTTGCACGGTGAAATCACAGCCCCACAAAAACATCTTATTTCTCAGTAGGTTGCAAGATTTGCGGCTTACCAGTTGGAGCAAACATAATGTATGCGGTTTTTCGCAGCGGCGGTAAACAGTACCGCGCGGCTAAAGGTGATGTCCTGCGTCTCGAGAAAATCGAGGCCGATGAGGGCGCCACAATCAAATTCGACGAGGTTCTCCTCGTTGGTGAGGGCAGCGACATCAAGGTCGGTAGCCCGCTGCTGCCGGGTAGTACGGTAAGCGGCAAGGTCGTTCGCCAGGGCAAGAGCAAGAAGGTTTCGGTGGTCAAGTTCAAGCGCCGCCAGAACTACCTGCGCCAGGGCTCACACCGCCAGTTCTTTACGGAAGTGGAGATCACCGGCATCACGGGCGGATCAGCGAAGGCGGCTGCGCCGAAGAAGGATGCTGAAGAAAAGCCAGCGGCGAAGAAGGCGGCCAAGAAAAAGGCTGCGAAGAAGCCGGCGGCCAAGAAGCCAGCCGCGAAGAAAAAGGCTGCGAAAAAGCCAGCGGCCAAGAAGAAGGCTGCGAAGAAGCCGGCAGCCAAGAAAAAGGCCGCGAAGAAAAAGGCTGACTAAGGCACACCATTAACGAAGCTCGGGAGGATCCCGGGTGATGAAACAGACAGGTACAGTACAGTGGCACATAAGAAAGCAGGCGGTAGCAGTAAGAACGGTCGCGATTCGGAAAGTAAACGCTTAGGCG
>CAZKZE010000115.1:0-5029 GCA_964557165.1 uncultured Woeseiaceae bacterium | reverse complement strand
CAGCGAACTATTCGTTCCCCGCCTGCCGGAATTCGTCGAGCTGTATCCTGGCATCGACATCAGCGTAGATACCAGCGACCAATCTCTCGAGAAGCACCCTGCGAGCGCCGATGTTTCCATACGAATATTCAAGGCTCCGCCCGACGGGCTTGCACACGACCCGTTATTTCCATTGCGCCTGGTCCCGGCCGGGACGCTGGACCTGTATGACGCGATACAAGTCACGGCCGGCACGATCACAAGTCAGTTCCCTCTGGTCCTTCACGAATCCAGGCCCAGGGCGTGGCGTGAGTGGGAACGATCGTCCCGGATCAAGCTTCCCGACCGCAAGAACGCGATCCGATTGGATTCGATGATCGCCGTGGCGCGAGCTGCTGAACGAGGTCTGGGCGCAGCCCTCATCCCGAGGCAACTAAGCGATTCGTGGTTCGATTCGAAAAGCCTTGTACAGCTCTTCGACGATGAGCTCCTTACAAAAGACAGGTACTACCTCGTCTACAGGAAGGAGGATCGTCACAACGAAGACATCCAGGTATTCAGAGACTGGGTGTTACAGAATTTCGCGGATGAGTCCTGAAAATTTTTCAGCCTTTCGTGAAATTTTTCTCGTTTGTGCATCGCCTGTTTCGAACTTACTGTAGCTCGCGACTAGGCCGAACACGCGGCTCGTCACTTCGCAAACACAATAAATCGCTTAGAGGCAAGAGTTATGAACATGCAAAACGTAACGAAAACGAAACGCAAATACGCAGCTTTGGGTGCCCTACTGGTTACCGCCACGGTGTCTGCACCGGCATCGGCCGAGAATGAGGCAGCTACGCCATTCACAATGGCCGTTATTAGCAACGAGGCTTACGGCCAAAGAGTAACATCAGGGGAATTCGATCAGGCAATCGACAACATCACCGCCGGTGGACGTCGTTCACGCGACAGGTTCGCGGACCAGAATAATCTTTGTGTCGCCTACACCAAGACGAGTGAAATTAAGAAAGCCCGCATCGCCTGTAACGCGGCCGTCGCAAGAGTAAAAAAGCAGGCAAGCTGGCGGCGGACAAGCGCTTCGGACTATAGCGGAAAAGGGCAGGCCTACAGGGCCGATCTGACCGTCGCTCTGTCGAACCGCGGCGTCCTCCTGGCAGCCACCGGCGACGCGGAACTGGCCAGGAAGGATTTTCTCGCCGCCATTGAACTTCAGACCAGGTCATCATCGATCGCCGAGAGCAATCTCGAACGTCTCGAGCAACTAACGACGCCGGACGCGTAAAGGACCAGAAGTAGCACAAGGGTCGCTCCACCCATCCAAGTCAAAGGATGGCGACCAACAAGGAGGCCTGGAACTTCCCCCGTTCCGGGCCTTCTTTTCTCAGTCGCCCGCTGCCGCCGCGCGTGCCTCGGCCTTGAGCTGCTTCTTCATTCGCTGCCCTTTGCGCTCGAGCGTCGGCCTCAACAGGCGGCCCAGCCATGGCGCCAGACCTATCACTGTCGTAAGCACGCCGCTCCTTTTTGGCACGGCCTCTTCGCGGATGTTGTTGCCACAAAGATCGAGAACAATCTGTGCAATTTCTTCGGCACTGCTCATCGGCTGGGAAAAAGTGATGTCGGACACTTTATCCATGTCGTCCATGATGAACGCCGTGCTGACGGGCCCCGGCGATATCAGGCCGATCTTGATCCCGGTGCCGCGCAGCTCCTCGCTCAGCGCCAGTGAGAACGAACGCAGGCCCGCTTTGCTCGCCGAGTACACGGCAGCACCTGGATAGATTACCCGGCCCGCAAGCGACCCGACGTTGATGATCGCGCCTTCGGCAGATTCGCGCAGGTATGGCAACGCAATCCGGCTCAGCACGATCGGCGCCCGGAGATTCACGTCAACGACCTTCGCCAGCTCCGTTGCGCCGACTTCCTCGACGAGGCCGCGTGCGTTGTAGCCGGCGTTGTTGACAAGAATGTCAACGCGCCCGAATTCGAACTTTGCCTTCTTGAATACATCGATGCAGGCATCTGCATCGGATACGTCCATCGCAAATATTTCAACCTTGGTCTTGTCGCGCAACTCCTCGGCGACTGCCTCGAGGTTTTTCTTGTCGCGTGCAACGAGCATCAGGTTCGCACCGGCTTCGGCGAACATTCTTGCGGTGGCAGCACCTATGCCCTCGGACCCACCCGTGATAATCACGGTTTTGTCTTTAAAAATCATACTGAAATCTTACCACTCATTAATTGAATAACAGCGGATTGGAACTAAAGGTAAATGGTTGAGCGTCTTGATGACGAGCGCAGGGATTATCTCACAAAGCGAGTTCGCGAAGCGCTGTTCGAGCGACTGAGAAATTCCTGCGATCGGCGCCCTGGGACATCAAAATCCAAAGTAGCTCTTTATTTTCTTCCACAGGCTTTGCTCCCACCCGTAGACGTCGAGCTGATCCGGGCCAAGCGCGGCCACTGGCATCGTCGTGTCAGGTTGAATGGGATCGTTCGCCGCTGCGTCTGCAGGGCGTATTTCAAGACCACCCTTTTTGCCTTCCCTGGCGGTGGTCAGACCATCGACGGCCAGGGTCGGGTTCGGCAGGACCTCGTCGTCAACGATATCGTCGAGAAAGACGGCTTCCGGATCGAAAGCCTCCTTCGACAGGATCACGCAATCATCATAGGACTTGGCGCTGCTCATGGCTCTGTTCCCACGGGCAAATAGAACTCTATTCTAGGATGTTCCGTCCAGAATCTCTGTGAGGCGACTCACAAGTTACGGAAGTTCTTTTTACTCGATTTATCAAAGATTTACGATGGACGAATATCGTTTGCGGGGCGCACTACCAGTGATCCGGTTCACTTCAAGCCCAACAAAAAAGCCGGGCAGAGCCCGGCTTTTTTTGTAAAACACATAGTTCGCGAGTGTTTCTACTCTTCGGCCACTACCTCGGCAGCCTGCTCCGTCATCATGACAATTGCCATGGGCGCGGCGTCACCCGGACGCGGACCGGTCTTCAGGATACGCAGGTAGCCGCCGGGACGTTCTTTGAAGCGCGGGCCAATCTCCGTGAACAACTTGCCGACGACCTCCTTGTCACGCAGCCGATTAAACGCCAGACGACGATTCGCAACGCTGTCGGTCTTCGCCAGCGTTATGAGCGGCTCAACGACGCGACGCAGTTCTTTGGCTTTGGGCAGTGTCGTCTTGATCGTCTCATGCTTCAGCATCGACGTCGCCATGTTGCGAAACATGGCGTTGCGGTGAGAGCTGTTACGACCCAGTCGACGACCGGATTTTCTATGACGCATTTGTCTTTCCTAAGTATCTGTTCGATAACAACGTGAGCAATTGCTCACGTTGTCTTACATCACGAGTTCATGCTCGGGACGCAGGCTCGCCGGCGGCCAGTTTTCCAGGTGCATTCCGAGACCCAGGCCGTGGCCTTCCAGTACTTCCTTGATTTCTGTCAGAGATTTCTTGCCAAGGTTTGGCGTTCTCAACAGCTCGACCTCGGTGCGCTGCACCAGATCGCCGATGTACATGATGTTCTCTGCTTTGAGGCAATTGGCAGAACGAACTGTCAGCTCAAGCTCATCAACCGGACGCAACAGAATCGGATCAACCTGGCTTTCAGCCTGTGCTCCGACACCTTCTTCCTGACCCTGCAGGTCTACAAAGACGGACAACTGATCTTTGAGAATGCTGCCGGCGCGGCGGATCGCTTCCTCGGGATCGATCGTGCCATTCGTTTCGATGTCGATTAGCAGCTTATCGAGATCCGTGCGTTGTTCAACACGGGCCGCTTCGACATTGTAGGTCACGCGATTAACCGGACTGAACGATGCGTCGAGCATCAGACGACCGATAGGGCCGGTATGCTCTTCGAACGACGGACGCTGTGTCGCCGGCCGGTACCCTCGGCCACGCTCAACCTTGAGCAACATATTCAATTCCCCGGCCTTGGTCAGGTTTGCGATGACCAGTTCCGGATTCATGATTTCGACGTCGTGATCGAGTTGAATGTCGCCAGCCGTAACCGGGCCCGGTCCTTTCTTCGACAGACGCAGTTCAGCCGTGTCACGCGTGTTCATTGTCACAGCGACCTGCTTGAGGCTCAGAAGAATATCGACTACATCTTCCTGTACGCCCTCGATGCTGGTGTACTCGTGGAGCACCCCCTCTATCTCCGCTTCGGTAATTGCGGCGCCGGGCATGGACGACAAAAGAATGCGCCGCAACGCATTGCCAAGCGTGTGGCCGAATCCGCGTTCGAACGGCTCGATGGTTACTTTGGCTTGGAGATCGTTCACCGGCGATACTTTTACTACGCGCGGCTTCAGAAATTCGTGTACTGATTCCTGCATGGGTATATACCCTCCTAACTACTTCGAGTACAGCTCGACGACAAGGTTTTCGTTGATATCGGGGAGTATGTCTTCCCGATCCGGTAACGACTTCAAGACGCCTGCCATCTTCTTTGCATCGACATCAACCCATTCGGGCAGGCCGACCTGGCTCGCAATTTCAAGTGCGCTTTGAATGCGAAGTTGTTTTTTCGCTTTCTCGCGAATGTTGATCGCGTCACCCGCTTTAAGCTGAGCCGACGGAATGTTCACGACTTTGCCATTCACTTCGACGCTCTTATGACTTACCAGCTGCCGCGCTTCCGCACGCGTTGCAGCGAAACCCATGCGATAAACGGTGTTATCGAGACGGCCTTCGAGAAGACGCAGCAGGTTCTCACCCGTTGAGCCCTTCAACTGTGCTGCACGTTTGTAGTAATTGCGGAATTGCCGTTCGAGCACCCCGTACATACGCCGGAGTTTCTGCTTTTCACGTAGCTGCAAACCGTAGTCCGACATACGGGGACGACGCTGTGTCGGTCCACCCGGCGGCACTTCGAGCTTGCACTTCGATTCCAGTGGCCTTACGCCACTCTTCAAAAACAGGTCCGTGCCTTCGCGGCGGGACAGTTTGCACTTTGGTCCTAAATATCTTGCCATTTATTCAGCCTCTACACGCGACGCTTTTTGGGCGGGCGACAGCCGTTGTGAGGAA
>CAZKZE010000114.1:0-5037 GCA_964557165.1 uncultured Woeseiaceae bacterium | reverse complement strand
CACTGCTGACCGAGGTTCGCTCCGAGCCGCGCGGTCCGCAGCTGTTCATGACGCGTACTTCGCCGCAGTTCCTGATCGAACTGTTCAAGATCGAAGTTCCCGAAGTTGGCCAGGGTCTGATCGATATCCTCGGTGCGGCTCGTGACCCGGGTCTGCGCGCAAAGATTGCCGTACGCAGCAATGACAGTCGTATCGATGCCGTCGGTGCCTGTGTGGGTATGCGTGGCTCTCGAGTGCAGGCGGTTTCCAATGAGCTGGCTGGTGAGCGCGTCGACATTATCCTGTGGGACGACAATTCAGCCCAGTTTGTCGTGAACGCCATGTCACCGGCCGAGGTCGTGTCAATTGTCGTCGATGAAGACAAGCACAGCATGGACATCGCTGTTGACGAGGACAAGCTGTCGCAGGCGATTGGCCGTGGCGGCCAGAATATCCGTCTCGCGAGCGAGCTGTCGGGCTGGGAGCTCAACGTAATGACCGCGGCGGATGCCGAAGAGAAGAGCGAGTCCGAGATGAAGGAACTGCTCGGCTTGTTCTCGAAGCAGCTCGATGTGGACGAAGAGGTTGCGTTGATTCTTGTACAGGAGGGCTTCTCGACGATCGAAGAAGTGGCCTACGTACCGACAGGCGAACTCGTCGCCATCGAAGAGTTTGACGAAGATATCGTGGACGAACTGCGGAGCCGCGCGCGTGACGTGCTGCTGACGCAGGCCATAGTCCAGGAAGAGAAGATCGACGAAGTTGAGCCGGCAGAAGACCTTCTGAGCCTCGAAGGCATGGAGAAGGGACTGGCGTTTACGCTGGCAAGCAAGGGTGTTGTCACGCGCGAGGATCTCGCGGAACTGGCAACCGACGATCTTCTCGAGATCAGTGAGATGGAAGAGGATGTCGCGGCCGCGCTCATTATGAAGGCGCGTGCACACTGGTTCGAAGAAGAACAGCAGGCGTAATCGCCAGGAATGCGGAGTTAATGTATGGCTGATGTGACAGTTGCACAATTTGCCGAAGTACTGAAAGTACCGGTCGAGAAGTTGCTTACGCAGCTCGATGAGGCCGGGATCAAGGTCAAGGGCGCCGATGACAGTATCAGCGATGACGCGAAGCTGGAGCTGCTGACGCATTTGCGTCGCAGTCATGGTCAGGACGACACGCCGGCAACTGCGGCAGCGCCGCGGCGTATTACGCTGAAGCGCAAATCCCAGTCTGAGCTCAGGCTTTCAGGCAATCAGGGGCGGTCTCGTACGGTCAACGTCGAAGTCCGGCGAAAACGCACGTATATCAAGCGTGATGTGCTCGAGAAACAGGCCCAGGAAGAGCAGGAGGCGCTCGACGCCAAACGTCGTGAGGAAGAGGAGCGCGTCGAAGCCGAAGTCCGGGAGCAGGAGCGTGCCAAAGCCGAGCAAGAAGCGGCTGAGAAAGCAGAAGTAGAGGCCCGCGAGAAAGAGGCGCAGGCACTCAAGGATGCCGAGGAAGAAGCCCGCAAGGCAGCCGAAAAGGCAGCGGCCGATGCAGCGGAAGAAAAGACCCGGCTCGAGAAGGCCGAGGCGGATGCCCGCGCTCGTCGCACCAAGGAGAAAGAGAAGGCCAAGCCGGCGAAGCAAAAACGTCCGGAAACGCGTTATGGCCGCAAGGAACTGCACGTTGCAGGCGACAAGAGCGGGCGTCGCAAGCGCAAGACGCCAATGCGCCGTCGCACGGTTTCGGTTGGCGGAGACGGCCAGCATGGCTTCGAGCGACCGACAGCGCCGGTCATCCACGAGGTCGAGATCCCGGAGAGCATTTCCGTTGCGGATCTCGCGCAGCGCATGGCCATCAAAGGCAACGAAGTCGTCAAGGTGCTCTTTAACATGGGCGCGATGGTGACGATCAACCAGGTCATCGACCAGGATACGGCAACGCTCGTCGTTGAAGAGCTGGGCCATATAGCGAAGCAGGTCGATTCGGCTGATATGGATGAGAAGCTGCTTGCCGATGAGCAGCAAACTGAGGGTGACGAAGTTTCACGCGCACCCGTCGTCACGATCATGGGTCACGTCGATCACGGCAAGACCTCGCTGCTCGACCATATTCGTCACACGAAGGTTGCAGCCGGCGAGGCCGGTGGCATTACGCAGCATATTGGTGCGTACTCGGTAACTACGGACAAGGGCATGATTTCGTTCCTGGATACCCCGGGCCACGCCGCGTTTACGGCGATGCGTGCTCGCGGCGCGCAGGCGACGGACATCGTGATTCTCGTCGTCGCTGCCGACGACGGGGTGATGCCGCAGACCATCGAGGCGATTCAGCACTCGCAGGCTGCCGAAGTGCCGATGGTTGTCGCGATCAACAAGATCGACCGTGAGAACGCGGATCCCGAACGGGTCAAGAATGAGTTGTCACAGCACGAGGTCATTCCGGAGGAATGGGGCGGCGAACAGCAGTTCGTCAACGTCTCGGCCCACACCGGCGAGGGGATCGATGATTTGCTTGATTCGATCCTGTTGCAGGCCGAAGTCATGGATCTCAAGGCGGTCGCTGAAGGTCCGGCGAAAGGCCTGGTAATTGAGTCGAGTCTCGAGAAGGGACGCGGCGCCGTAGCTACGCTCCTGGTCCAGTCCGGAACGCTGAAGCAGGGCGACATGATTATCGCGGGCGAGGAGTACGGTCGTATCCGTAACATGTTCAATGAGACCGGTGCTTCCATCAAGGAAGCCGGCCCATCGTCGCCTGCCGTCGTTCTTGGCCTGTCCAAGACACCGAGTGCCGGCGATGACTTCCTGGTCGTGAAGAATGAGCGCAAGGCGCGCGAAGTCGCGGAGTTCCGCCAGACCAAGACGCGCGAAGCGAAGCTCGCGCAGCAGCAGGCATCGAAGCTTGATGACATGTTCAGCCAGATGAAAGAGGGTGAGCTGTCGACCGTGCCGGTCATCATCAAGTCGGATGTCCATGGCAGCGCCGAAGCACTCCGCGATGCACTGACCAAGCTCTCGAACGATGAGGTCAAGGTCAAGGTACTGAGCTCCACCGTTGGTGGCATCACTGAGACGGACGTCAACCTGGCGGCAGCATCCGATGCATTCATCATCGGCTTCAATGTCCGCGCGGACGCCACGGCGCGTACGGCGATCAAGGAATCCGGTGTCGATGTTCGCTACTACAGCATCATCTACGAGGCGATCGACGATGTGAAAGCGGCCCTTACCAACCTGCTCGCACCGGAGATTCGTGAGCAGCACGTTGGTCTGGCCGAGGTCAAGGAAGTATTCAGTTCGCCGAAGTTCGGCGACATTGCGGGTTGTATTGTCAGCGAAGGCTACGTGAAACGGTCAAACCCGATCCGTGTCCTGCGCGATAACGTTGTGATCTATGAGGGTGAACTCGAGTCGTTGCGTCGCTTTAAAGATGACGTAAACGAGGTTCGGTCGGGTACCGAGTGCGGTATCGGTGTGAAGAACTACGCCGACGTCAAGATTGGCGACCAGATCGAGTGCTTCGAACGCGTTGAGGTCGCACGTACGCTCGACTAGGCGTCGACGGTAAACAGAAATGCCACGGGAATTTTCCAGAAACCAGCGTCTCGGTAACCAGGTGCTACGCACCCTGAACGAGTTGTTGCGCTTCGAGACGAAGGACCCCCGGCTGGACATGGTCTCGTTGACGGCCGTCGACTTGTCGCGGGACCTCAGCTATGCCCAGGTGTATTTCAGCATGCTGGACCCGAACGCGGATCCGGAACCTGTGCTGGAAGGTCTGCAGCGAGCCAGCGGCTTCCTGCGCGGACGACTGGGTCGTGAAATCAAGATTCGTCACGTGCCCGAACTCCGGTTCGCGCATGATGATAGCGCTGCTGAAGGGCAGCGCCTCAGCGATCTGATTGAAAAAGCGATCGAGACGCACGACGAATGAAGCGCCGGGCAGACCCTGTGGACGGATTGTTGTTGCTCAACAAACCGCCAGGGATGACGTCGAACAGGGCATTGCAAATCGTTCGGCGGCTCCTGAACGCGAAAAAGGCGGGACACACGGGTAGCCTGGACCCATCGGCGACCGGCATGTTGCCGCTTTGTTTTGGCGAGTCCACCAAGGTCTGTGCGTACTTGCTGGATGCGGACAAGACTTACCGGGTTACGGCACGGCTTGGGTCGGCGACCGACACGGCCGATGCGGATGGTACCGAGATTGCGACGGCAGAAGTGCCGGAGCTCTCATTCGACGAGTGGGAGTCCGTATTGCAGGGATTCACAGGTGAATCGATGCAGATACCACCGATGTATTCGGCGCTCAAGAAGGATGGGAAGCGGCTCTATGAGCTGGCTCGCAAGGGCGAGACAGTAGAGCGGGAGCCACGGCCGATCAGGATTGATCAGATACGGCTTCTGGAGGCAACGGGCAAGCGACTGGTTTTCCGCGTTACGTGCTCCAAGGGGACCTATGTTCGGACCCTGGTGGAAGATATCGCCGAGAAGGCCGGCACCGTGGCCCACACGTCGCGGTTGCACCGGGAAACGGTCGGTCGCTTCCGGGCTCAGGACATGCAGGACCTCGCGACCGTTGAAGCGCAGGCGGAGCAGGACAGGGACGCGCTCAGGGCCGGTTTGTTGCCCTCGGACGAAGCCCTGACGGCTTTTCCCGCCGTGGAACTCGACGAGGATGCGGGGCAGAAGTTTTGTGGCGGCCAGGCAGTACAGGTGGCCGCTGGGCGGGAAAACGGCCTGGTACGGGCATACGTAGCAGGCGGCAGATTTTTGGGCGTGGGCGAGCTCTCCGGCGACGGTCGGCTGGCTCCACGCAGGGTATTTAGTTTAAGTGAAAGAACCCCGTAGATAATTGATTTCGGGGTGTTAATGGGCTCTTCGAGGCGCTAGAATACCGCGCTCTAAAAAAGGGCTATATACAGAGAAATTGGAGTTATTGAGAAATGTCACTTTCCAGTGAAGCAAAGCAGGGCGTAATCGCCGAACACGCACGTGGTGAAGCCGATACCGGCTCCCCGGAAGTTCAGGTCGCACTGCTGTCAAAGAGAATTGCAGAACTCACCGAGCACTTCGGTGAGCA
>CAZKZE010000113.1:0-5161 GCA_964557165.1 uncultured Woeseiaceae bacterium | reverse complement strand
ACCCGGTTCGGGCCGACGCGTGCCTGCATGCTGCCGATGACCTTACGCTCGAAGTAGGTCGAAAAAGCCACGCAGAGAATAACGCCGACCGTCAAAATAAGGATCTTGAACAGCGTCGTCGCAAGATACTGCAGCCACGACGGCCAGGCCATCCACCAGTCCATGGCGAATTGCGGTATCAGGCCGGCGAGGAACTCGAGCATCAGCTCTCTCCCTCTCCTGCCGCACGACGGGCGGCCGGCGTAAGCTGCAGCGCAGAAGCCCGGCGCACTACGCCATCCACAGCGTAAAGCGGCGTGTCGATTTCGTCTTCTGGTGCATCAGCGCCGTTCGGTTTCGCGACATTGCCGCTCGCTACGTAGGAGCCCGGTGTTACTTCGCCGGATTCCGTGACAAATTCCTCGAGCACATCTTCGCTCGTGACGTAATCGAAACCGTCTGCACCGACGAGGTTGCCCAGAACGCGCATTACTTTCCAGGCGGGGCGTGCTTCGCCAACCGGGTTCGCGATGCCAGCAAAGCTCTGCCGTGTGCCCTCCACGTTCACATAGGTTCCCGACGTCTCGGCAAACGTGCCAATTGGCAGCAGCAAATCGGCTGCTTCGAGTAACGCTTCCGACACGAACGGCGTCAGTGCCACGACAAAATTCTGGTTCGCCAGTTTTTCGACGGCATCCGGGGTCGAGTGGATATCGGCATCAGGCTCGAGTCCGAGCAAGACAACAGCATCGAGCGACTCATCGAGCATCGCGCCTGCATGCAATCCGTCGCCTGGCAGTACGCCTGCGAGACTAAGGCCGGCGCTGTTGGCGCCCGGAGACAGGGTCCCGAACCTGGCGCCTGCTTTCTCTGCGATCTCGGCGGCCAATGCCCGGACCGCGCTGGATGCGCCATGTCTGCCGGCGACATTGCCCAGCAGCACAATGGCGTTGTCCGCGCTCTTGAGCTTTTCGATGACAGGATCAACCCCGTCACTCAAGAGCAGTTCGACGAGACCGGCGCCGGTCAGGTAATTGTCGACATCAAAGAAATAGTCGTACTGCTTGCTGTTGGCGAAGCTCACACTCGCACCGCCGAGGGCCGCCTTGCGGATACGGTGCGCGAGAATCGGTGCTTCTTCGCGAATGTTCGAGCCAATGACGAAGATTGCATCCTGGTCTTCGAGGTCGGCGATACTGCAACCGAGCCACGGGAACGCGGGATCGCTGTCCTGGTCGGAAAAGTCGCGTCGCTCGACACGATGATCGATGTTCGCAGTTCCCAGGTGCTTCGCCAGTCGGGACAGAAGGTGTCCTTCTTCGACCGTCGAACTCGGCGAGGCGAGCATGCCAGTGCTGTCGGCACCCTTGAGTGCTTCGGCCGCCGACTCCAGTGCCGCTTCCCAGTCGAGCTCGCGCCACTCGCCACTTTCCTTGATGCGCGGCTTCAACAGCCGGTCGGGTGAGTAGATTGCTTCGTAGCTGAAACGGTCGCGGTCGGAAATCCAGTTTTCGTTAATAGCTTCGTTGTCGCGCGGAACCACACGCTTTATTGTGCCGCGCAGCACGTGCGCATTGATGTTGGAGCCGACGCAGTCATGCGGTGCGATCGACGGACGCTGCACCATTTCCCAGGCGCGCGCACTGTAGCGATACGGCTTGTTGTTCAACGCGCCGACCGGGCAGAGATCGATAATATTTGCCGAGAGCTCGTGGTCGATGTTCTGTTCGACATAGGTCGAAATCTCGACGTTCTCGCCGCGGAGTGTCGTACCAAGCTGCGGGTTGCCCTGGATCTCTTCACCGAACCGAACGCAGCGCGTGCAATGAATGCAGCGCGTCATGTCGGTCGAGACAAGCGGACCGATGTCCTTGTCTTTGACCACGCGCTTGCCGTCGTTGTACCGCGAAACATCGCGGCCGTAACCCATCGCGAGATCCTGCAGTTCGCATTCACCCCCCTGGTCGCAGATCGGGCAATCCAGCGGGTGGTTAATCAGCAGGAACTCCATCGTCGCCTTTTGCGCAGCGATGGCACGCGGCGACTTGGTGAAGACTTTCATGCCTTCGTTCACAGGCTGCGCACATGCCGGAATCGGTTTAGGGGCGCCCTCGATGTCCACCAGGCACATACGGCAATTGGCGGCCACACTCAGCTTGTCGTGATAACAGAAGCGCGGCACATAGGCACCGATCTTGTCGGTGACCTCGATGACCATCTGGCCCGGACGTGCTTCGACCGGCTTGCCATCGACCTCAATGTTTACGATGTCGTCGCTCATAGCCCTTATGCCGCCGCATCCGGAGCATCGTCAACGATACTGCGGCCGTTGTTGCGAACCATGTATTCGAATTCGTGGTTGTAGTGATTCAGGAAGCTCTGCACCGGCCATGCGGCCGCGTCGCCAAGCGCACAGATCGTGTGACCTTCAATCTTGTTGGCTACATCGACGAGTTTCTCGAGATCCGCTTCCTCGCCCTTGCCGTCGATAATCCGCGTGAGCATCCGGTACAACCAGCCAGTGCCTTCGCGACACGGCGTGCACTGGCCGCAGGACTCCGCCATATAGAAGCGCGCGATGCGGCGCAGGACCCTGACCATGCAGGTCGTGTCATCCATCACCATGACGGCGCCGGTACCAAAGGACGAACCCGCCTGTTGCAGCGAGTTGTAATCCATCGTGCATTCCATGATGACGTCGGCCGGCAACACCTTGCACGACGAGCCGCCCGGGATGACAGCTTTCAGCTTGCGACCTTTCCAGACGCCGCCGCAGATGTCCTCGAGCAGGGTCTTGAAGGGTATGCCCATCGGCAGCTCGTAGTTGCCGGGCTTCTCGATGTGTCCCGAAACCGAGAACTGCGCCGTGCCGCCCGAACCTTCAGGGCCGAGCGCGGCAAACCATGCTGCACCCTTGCGAATGATTGACGGCACGCTGGCAATACTCTGCGTGTTGTTGATCGTCGTCGGTTTGCCATAGAGGCCATAGTTGGCCGGGAACGGCGGCTTGAATCGTGGTCTTCCCTGCTTGCCCTCGAGCGACTCGAGCAAAGCGGTTTCCTCACCACAAATGTACGCGCCGGCCCCGATGAAACCGTGAATATCGATGTCGATGCCGCTGCCCTGCACGTTCTTGCCGAGCAGTCCCGCTTCGTAAGCTTCCTTCACCGCCGCTTCGAAACGCGGGAACGGCTCGTCCATGAATTCGCCGCGCATGTAGTTGTAGGCAACCGTCGCGCCCATTGCGTAGGCGGCTATCGCCATGCCTTCGACGAGACAATGCGGGTTATAGCGCAGGACTTCGCGATCGTGACAGGTACCCGGCTCGGATTCATCCGAATTCACGACGAGGTACTTCTGCCCGTCGTAGTTCCTGGGCATGAAGCTCCACTTGAGGCCGGTCGGGAAACCTGCACCGCCACGGCCGCGCAATCCGGACGCTTTCACTTCCTCGATGACCTCTTCCGGCGTCATCTTGCCCGCAAGTATCCTGCGCCAGGCTTTGTAACCGTCGTGCTTTTCGTACGTGGCCATCGTCCACGATTCGTCAGAGCCGAAGGTATTGAAACAAACGAGATTCTGTTCGATGGCCATCAGTCGAGCCCGTCCAGGATTTCGTCGACCATCTCGACGGTCAGGTCTTCGTAATACTTGTGATTCACCATCATGGCGGGCGCGCCGCAGCAGGCTGCGATGCATTCCTCTTCGCGCTTCAGGAAGACCCTGCCGTCGTCAGTACTCTCGCCGAGCTTTACGCCCAGCTTTTCTTCGACATGCTCAACGAGGTCGTCCGCGCCGCGCAGCATGCACGCGACATTGGTGCAGATAGCCACTTCATTGCGCCCGACTTCCTGCGTCTGGAACATCGAGTAGAATGTTGCGACTTCGTAAACCTGGATTGTCGGCAAATCGAGGTATGCCGCGATGGCGTTCATCTGTTCCGCCGTCACGAAGCCCTTGTTCTCATGCTGCACGGCGTGCAGTGCGCTGATCACAGCCGAGCGCTGGCGATCTGCGGGAAAGCGTGCTTTCCATTGCTCGATCTCTTCCTTGGTATGACTGGAGAGTTCGTAGCTCATCGGTCGACCTCACCAAAAACGATATCCTGCGTGCCGATCACGGCAACAACATCGGCGAGCATGTGCCCTTCCACCATCTCCGACATGGCGGACAGGTGCGCGAAACCCGGCGCACGAATCTTCACGCGATACGGCTTGTTGGCGCCGTCCGACACGATATAGATGCCGAACTCACCTTTCGGATGTTCGACAGCGGCATAGGCCTCACCTTGTGGTACGCAATAGCCTTCGGTGAACAGTTTGAAGTGATGAATGAGCGATTCCATATCGTCTTTCATCTCCACGCGCGTCGGCGGCGTGACCTTGTGATCGTCAACGATAACCGGGCCCGGGTTATCCCGCAGCCAGGCAACACATTGCTTGACGATTCGGTTCGACTGCCGCATTTCTTCGACGCGCACGAGGTAGCGGTCGTAGCAGTCGCCGCTAACGCCGACCGGGATATCGAAATCTACCTTGTCGTAGACATCGTACGGCTGTTTCTTGCGCAGGTCCCATTCGACACCCGAGCCGCGCAGCATTGGACCCGAGAAGCCCAGCTGCATCGCGCGTTCGGGAGATACGACCCCGATATTCACAGTGCGCTGTTTCCAGATACGGTTATCGGTGAGAAGCGTCTCGTATTCGTCGACACAACCCGGGAAGCGATCACAGAACGCGTCAATGAAATCGAGCAACGAGCCTTCGCGAATCGAGTTCATGCGTTCCAGCTCTTTCTCGCTGCGGAACCTCGATTCCTGGTACTTCGGCATGCTGTCAGGGAGGTCGCGGTAGACCCCACCCGGACGGTAGTAAGTCGCGTGCATGCGTGTGCCCGAGACTGCCTCGTAGCAGTCCATGAGGTCTTCACGCTCGCGGAAACAGTACAGGAACATCGTCATGGCCCCGATATCGAGGCCGTGTGCGCCGAGCCACATCAGGTGATTCAGGATGCGCGTGATCTCGTCGAACATCACGCGAATATATTGGGCGCGCACCGGAACCTGGACGCCGAGCAGCTTCTCGATCGCCATCACGTAGGCGTGCTCGTTGCACATCATCGAGACGTAGTCGAGACGGTCCATGTAACCGATACTCTGGTTGAACGGCTTGGTCTCGGCGAG
>CAZKZE010000112.1:0-5211 GCA_964557165.1 uncultured Woeseiaceae bacterium | reverse complement strand
GTCGCTGAGTTCTTCTCGTTCGGGACGAACGACCTGACCCAGGCAACGTTCTCGTTCTCACGAGAAGATGCCGAGAACAAATTCCTGCCCATGTATAACGAAATGGGCGTGCTTCAGGATAATCCGTTCGAGGTACTTGATCTCAAGGGTGTCGGCAAGCTGATCAAGATGGCGGTTCAAGGTGGTCGCGAGCAGCGTGAAGACCTCAAGATAGGCATCTGCGGCGAGCAGGGCGGCCATCCCGACTCGATCCAGTTCTGCCATGACGTCGGCCTGAACTACGTGTCTTGCTCAGGGCCGCGCGTGCCCGTGGCGCGGCTGGCGGCTGCACAGGCGAACTTACGGAGCCAGGTTACGAATTGAATCGACAGGCTTACGTCAGGACGATTTCCTGAATCGCAGGGTTTGCATGCGTCGCAGAATACTGTCGAGTGTGCGAATCGCGGCAAGAATGTGAGGGCCCTTGTTGAGCATGACGCAGTCAGCTCGTTGTGATTGGGCGGCATCGGTAATCTCGGCGCGGGACGGTAGGCCTTTCTTGGCTTCCTGTTCGAGGACCTGCGTCGCCCACATCACCGGTACTCGAGCGGCCTCGCACACCCAGAGGATCTCTTCCTGCAACTCGGCCAGGCGTTCCCAGCCACATTCGACGGCGAGATCTCCCCGGGCGATCATCACCGCGATCGGGTAGCGGCGCATTGCAGCCAGCATTACCTTGGGGAGGTTCTTGAAGCCCTTTTTGGTTTCGACCTTGATAACCAGTCCGAGGTTGCTGGCAGACAGGTCGTCGAGTTCGGCGAGCAGCAGCTCGACGTCCGCGGGTTTGCGTATGAACGACAGGCTGACGGCATCGGCGAATTTCGCGACAAACTCGAGGTTGGTCTTGTCGACTGATGTAAGTCCCGGTAAGCGGATGTCGCTGCGGGGGAAGTTGATCCCGCGTTGACCACGCAGGCGACTGCCCGTTGGCTTGGCCTTGGTGATCTCGACCTCGAGTTGCTCCGGACTCGCCCCGCGAATGACGCCCGAGATCTTCCCGTCATTCAACGAGATCGTCTCCCCGGGCGACAGGTAGTCGAAGACCTCAGGTTGCTGACAGGCGATGTGGGCGGGCTTGAGTATCACGTCGTCTGCATCTTCCTTCGCGGGTTCGCCCGGCGTGTTGGCCTGATGGACGATCAACCTATCGCCAACATGCAGAAGCAAGGGTTGCTCGACAGCAGGTAATTCGCCGACACGATAATCGAGCTTCTCGCCCGTCTCCTGGCGGGCAAGTGTCAGTTTCGAGCCGGTCGCGATATAGGCACCCTTAAACGACTCGAGAACGAGCCCCTTATCGTCCTTGACGGCTACGCGCATGCGGCGCTTCTTGCCGCGCGTGTCCCTGAAGCGTATTTCATCGCCTTCCTGCGCATACTCGATACACTCGCGATCGACAGGAACGACGGCGATCTTCGTGCCGCGCTGCAGTACATCGTCCGGAATCAGGCGGACGCGTCGCGGCGCAATAACGCGGCCCAGCGGATCGCGTTTGGGCCGAATGTGAATAACCCGCGGGCCGGGCTTGAGTTCGCCCGTGCGTAGTTTCGGCCCGGCGAGATCCATGATGATCCGGCACTCGACGTCCGCATCGGCGGCCGCCTGCCGGACATTGGCGATCATCTTCTCCCAGGCCACGGCATCGTCATGCGCGGTGTTGATGCGCGCCATGTTCATGCCGGCCGCCAGCATTTCCTCGACCAGCGCCCGGTTGTCGGCTGCCTCGGTCGGCAGCGTTACCATGATACTGACGTCGCGGCCTTCCGGGCTGGGGCCGAGGATCGCTCGTCGATGATCATCCGCGGTCGGATTCCGCCTCCGCAGTGCTATCCCGAGTTCTTCAGGGTCGACACCGTCAGCACCGGACAATCGGGACAGCGCCTGTTCGACCGCATCGATGGAGCCCAGGACGTTGCGCTCGGCGTGGGCCAGCGAAGATAAGCCCAGGCGACGCAGGCTGCCGCGCAATTCGTTCGTGTCGGATTTACGAATTGCGAGGTAGTGTACGAGATTGCGGGCGCCTTCCCGGGACTCGGGGTGCACTGCCTCGAGCTCCGCCTCGTACTTGGCCTCCAGCGCAATAGCCCCGTCGCGAATTGCTCCGAGCTGCTCGCGAATCTGCTGAATGTTGGCGTTGCTGGCTATGAGTATTCTCCCGCATCATTGTTGTAAGGTATTTTCGCCGCAGCCGCAGTTATGGTTTCCACCTATGCTCGGACGCCGCTCGCCTTGGTAGATTGTTCGTGGAGAATTTCTATGGCAAAAGTACTCTTACTCTATTCGACGACCGATGGCCACACGGTGGAGATCTGCAAGCGCCTGCGGTCCGTCATCGAGGAGGCCGGCGACTCGGTCGAACTCGTCAACCTGATCGATCGGCCGACGCTCGAGGGCCGCGATTTCGACAAAATCGTGATTGGCGCGAGTATTCGCTACGGCAAGCACCAGCCGACCGTTTACGAGTTCATCAAGAACAACCAGGCGGCGCTCGAGTCACATCCGAGCGCGCTGTTCTCTGTCAATGTTGTCGCCCGCAAGCCGGAGAAGAACACGCCGGAGACCAACCCCTACCTGCAGAAGTTCCTCAAGCAGATCAAGTGGCAGCCGCAGAACCTCGGAGTATTCGCCGGCAAGATCAGTTACCCGGATTACGGTTTTGTGGATAAGCAGATGATCCGGCTCATCATGTGGATGACCAAAGGCCCCACGGATCCCACGACCGTCAACGAGTTCACGGACTGGGACAAGGTCGACGAGTTTGGCCGGATGGTGGCCGCCTTATAGGTATTCTGCGTAGGCCGAGACGTACTTGGCGGCATTGTCGCCCGAGATAACGACGGCCGTACCCGGGTGAGTGGCGCCCCATTCGGTTGCTGCGTGCAACACGGCTCCTGTCGTGGGGCCGACGAGCACGCCATCGCTGCGCGCGACACGAATGCCAGCTGCAAACGCGTCGTCGTCCGTGACCGAAATCAGTTCATCCACGACGTCGCGATCAAGGATCTTGGGAAAGTACTCATCGGGCAGCCCCGTCACGCGTTTGAGGCCTGACAGCTTGTGCTGGCGGCTCGCCGGTTCCACGCCAATGATCTTGATTCCCGGATTGCGTTCCTTGAGATACCGGCCAACACCCGTGATCGTACCGCCGGTTCCAATGCCCGCAAAGAAGTAATCGATCCGGCCGCCGGTCTGGCGCCAGATTTCGGGCCCTGTCGTGTGATAGTGCGCGGCGACGTTCAGGTCGCTCTCGTACTGGTTCGGGCTGACGTACTTGCCGTCATAGGCCTCACTTTCGACCATGCTCTTGACGACGCCCCGGGCGCCTTCGCTCGGGAAGATCGGGCAGAGTTCGTCTTCCACTTCGATCAGCTCGGCCCCCAGGAACCTGAGCAGGGCTTTCTTTTCTTCGGGCGCTCCGTCGGGTAAGGCAATTTCAATGGGGGTGCCCTGTGCGTTCGCGAGGGCGGCCAGCGCGATCCCGGTGTTTCCCGCCGTCGGCTCGACCAGTGACTGGTTATCTGCGAGTTGCAGCTCCTTGAGCATGAAATGCGCCGTGCGATCCTTGATCGACCCAAAAGGGTTCATGCCTTCGAGTTTTACGAGCAGATCGAAACCAGGCTGGGAATTGAAGCGTTCACCCAGCCGCACAATGGGAGTGGGGTTGTTGGGACCAGGGACCAGGTCCACGATGCTGTCGTAGACCTGGTCCTGTTGCTCAAACAGATTTTCAACGTTCGTCTTCATATGCCTGTCGAGTCTATCCAGACCGGCAGGTAGAACAAGACGATCGCCAGACGCTTTCGTTATACCGGTATGCGATTGACGAATATGGCCGCCGATCATTGAATCCAGACTCTGCAACAGTCACGGTCGTGATCTGTGGAAGTCCAGTGGGCAATCTCGGCCAATACTCGCCGCTCGCCGGCGGACGCTTTCGGTGAATGGCGAGGTCTGCTTCGCCCTCAATAGCAGCCGCTCAAACGGCCGCTTTCGGGATATACTCGATGACTGCTTCTGACCCAAAGCGGACAGTCGTCAATCAACAGTTTTCCGCTATAGTTTTGAATAACGAGCGCTAATTCTCCATCGGTTGAGGAGTTATAAGCCAGAATGTCCTTGTTTGCGGACCTCAAACGCCGGAACGTCCTCCGAGTTGCGGCTGCCTATCTGGTTTTGGCATGGCTACTGATCCAAGTGGCCGAAACCATTTTCCCGCTATTCGGATTCGACAACACGCCTGCACGGATTGTCGTCGTCGTGTTGGCTATCGGTTTCGTTCCGGCCATGATCATCTCTTGGGTTTTCGAACTAACGCCTGAAGGCTTGGTCAGGGACGAGGGGGTGTCCCGATCGAAGTCTTTTTCTGTTAGGACCGGTAAGAAGTTAGACCAAATTACTTTAATAGTCCTTGCGTTGGCATTGGGCTATTTTGCATTGGATAAGTTCGTCTTCTCGCCAGAACGCCAAGCTGCGAACATAGAAGAAGCCCGACAACACGAACGCGGGCAAGCAGAACAACTTGTAACGTTCATTGTTGACCTAGGGGAGCGACTGAAATCAGAAGCAGACCTCGAGACGCGGGCATCGATAAGTGCACAGGCATCTGAGTATCTTCAGCAACTGGATCCAGACAGGCTTTCAGCTGAAACAGGAATAACGGCCGCATTAGCCTATCGGCAAATAGGCCAAGTCAGCGATCAGCAGGGACGATCAAGCGATGCGATGGAAGCTTTCCAACACTCGCGGGACATTCTGTCTACGCTAGTCGAGAAATACCCGGATGTGGATGAGATATTGTTCGAACTGGGGAATGCCGAATTCTACATCGGAGATCTGCATCAGAGGCAAGGCAGCTACGAGAGTGGCTTGGAGGGGATGGAGAAGTACCATTTACTCACGCGCAAGTTACTAGAATCGGATCCGGAAAATCCGGATTGGATCATGGAAGTCGCTTATTCGCACCTTAATCTGGCCGCACTCCCAATTCAATATGGCATGGCGTTCGATGAGGATGTGCAGGCGCATATGGCAGAAGCCGTGAGATTGACAGAATTGGTACATATGATGAAGCCAGAAGATCAGAACGTAATAGATGATTACTCAGGAGTCCTTGCGTGGGCGGCTGATGCTCAGCAACAGAGCTGCAACCTGGCTGACGCGTTGGATTTGAGG
>CAZKZE010000111.1:0-5256 GCA_964557165.1 uncultured Woeseiaceae bacterium | reverse complement strand
GCCGGCATGGCCCGTTGGGAGGACATCGAAGTAATTTCGTCGTCACCGGAGCGCCTGATCAGTGTCCGCGACGGGGTCGCTTCAACCCGGCCGATTGCAGGCACGCGACCGCGCTCCGCCGACGGCGACGCTGACGACAATCTGTCGGCCGAGCTGTTTGCCCACCCGAAGGAGCGCGCCGAGCACATCATGCTGATCGATCTCGAGCGCAACGATCTCGGGAGAGTGTGTGAGGCTGGCACCGTCGAGGTCAACGAGATGATGGTTCTCGAAAGCTATGCACACGTTCATCACATCGTCTCCAATGTGCGGGGCAAGCTGTCCGAGAATGTCACGCCCGGGCAGGCGATAGCGGCCGTGTTTCCGGGAGGCACAATTACGGGCTGCCCCAAGGTACGCTGCATGGAGATCATCAGTGAACTGGAGGAGGGCCCGCGCGGCGCGTATACAGGCTCTTTCGGTTACCTGAACCGGGACGGGAGCCTCGACCTCAATATCCTGATCCGCACGATCGTGAGACAGGGTCGACGGGTGACGTTTCGCGCAGGATCAGGCATTGTCGCAGACTCGGATCCCGGCGCAGAACTCGAGGAGACGCGCGCCAAAGCGAAAGGCATGTTGCGCGCAATCGGCAGATGACAGACTGGTACAGACTTGGCGAGAGTCAGCATGTCATCGATTCCGGTGAACGTGCTTTTCACTACGGCGATGGGCTTTTCGAGACCATCGCCATACGTGGCGGCCAGCCGCGTCTTTGGGGACATCACATTGATCGGCTCACGGCCGGCTGCAAAATTCTTGGACTCACCATTCCGCGAACCCCGGTGCTGCGACGTCGGCTCGAAGTCGCCCTCAGGGAGAGCGATCACAACACCGATTTCTGCACGGCAAAAATCATTGTCACTGCAGGCCCGTCGCAACGCGGCTATGGCCGCAGAATGCCGACCGAGGCGGCGATGTATGTCGGTGTGTATCCGGGTGTACCGCTGAACACGCAGGCCTATGACAAGGGAGTCGCGGCGATAATGTGCGAAACGCGCCTCGCTATTGGCTCCCCGGTTGCGGGGGCCAAGACTCTGAACAGGATCGAACAGGTCCTCGCGCGTTCCGAATGCCTGGTCACGGGCGCATTCGAAGGCTTTACTCGCGACGCTGGCGACCGCTTGATCTGCGGTACCATGAGCAACGTGTTCATCGTCAACGATCAGGAAATCCGGACCCCGTCTCTCGAGCGCTGTGGCGTTGCGGGAACTATGCGGCGTCACGTGATCGAGACGCTCGGCAGGGACGGCACCGCTGTTGACGTGACCGATCTGCAAGAGGACGACCTTGCGGATGCGGATGAGGTATTCATCACTAACAGCCAGGTAGGCGTTGTCCCGGTGCATCGCTGCGGTGGCCATAAATGGTCGATTGGCAAGGTGACGAGGAACGTCATGGCACTGCTCGCGAAGAACGGCATTGACGAGTGCCGCCTGTGAAGCGAATCGTACTGATTGGCGCTATTGCCGTGCTGGTCGTGGCCGCCGCCGCGGGCGCCGGCGTGTGGCAGGCCAATCGCTTCATGGCAAAACCCGTTAGCCTGCCTGACGACGGCGTGTTGTTCGAAATTTCGCCGGGCAGTTCATTTGCTGCCGTTACCGGGAAGCTCGTCGATGCCGGGATGATCGAAGACGATTTCTGGTTGCGTCTGCATGCGCGACTGACCGGGGACGCCGGGGGCATCCAGGCCGGTGAGTATTTTATCGAAGCTGGCGCAACCCCACGCATGCTGCTCGAGCAGTTCACGCAGGGCGGCGTACACCTTCATTCCTTTACCATTGTTGAAGGCTGGAACCAGAGAGATTTGCTGCAGGGATTGCAGGCGAACGAGGCGATCGTTGCGTCGATGACTGACGAGGACTGGCCCGCGTTGC
This sequence comes from uncultured Woeseiaceae bacterium, assembly GCA_964557165.1. Taxonomy (GTDB): domain Bacteria; phylum Pseudomonadota; class Gammaproteobacteria; order Steroidobacterales; family Woeseiaceae; genus UBA1847. The sequence goes on along the minus strand of CAZKZE010000111.1, from coordinate 3,340 downwards.
TGGAAGAACTCGGTGCACCTGTCACGCATCCGGAAGGTCTGTTCCTGCCAGAAACATACCGTTTCCCTCGTAACACCACGGACAGGAAGTTGCTGAGCCAGGCCTACGCACTGATGCAAAAGGTACTGGACGAAGAATGGCAGAAGCGCGGCGAAGACGCCCCGGTCAAGACGGCCTACGAGGCCCTGATACTGGCTTCAATCGTCGAAAAAGAAACTGCTCGGGCAGATGAGCGACCGCGCATTGCCGGTGTCTTCGCGCGTCGCCTGGCCAAAGGCATGCGCCTGCAGACCGATCCGACGGTAATCTATGGGATTGGGCCTGCGTTCGACGGCAACCTGACACGCAAACATCTGCAGACAGACACACCGTACAATACGTACCGGCGTGCCGGCCTGCCGCCGACCCCGATCGCGATGCCAGGCCGGGCGGCAATTAACGCTGTACTTCATCCAGCGGAAGGCGAGGAATTGTATTTTGTGGCCACCGGCCTCGACGATGGCAGTCACAAGTTCTCGGCCACCAAGGCCGAACACGACGCAGCAGTTGCCGAGTATTTGCGGCGACTGAGAAAGAAACGAAGGGAAGGCGGCTGACATGGAAAGCGGCAAGTTCATCTCGGTGGAAGGCATCGAGGGCGTGGGCAAGTCCACTAACATCGACGTCCTCGTGCACTGTATTGAACAAGCGGGGCACAAGGTTCTCACGACCAGGGAACCGGGCGGTACGCCATTCGCCGAGGACATCCGGGAAATTCTCATGAACCGCGGCGACGAGCCGGTTCCCGAGATTGCCGAGCTACTCCTGATGTTTGCAGCGAGATCGTTCAACGTAAACAACGTCATCCTGCCGGCGCTCGAGGCCGGCACCTGGGTCGTCACCGACCGGTTTACGGACTCCAGCCGGGCCTACCAGGGCGGCGGCCGGGGTATCCCGATGGAAACGATTGATTACGTCGCCGACTGGGTGCACGGGGACACGTGGCCCGACCTGACGATCCTGCTCGATGCCCCGGTGGAAATTGGCATGGAGCGCGCAGGAAGACGCAGTGAGCCTGACCGATTCGAACAGGAACGCCACGATTTCTTCCAGCGTGTGAGAGAGTGCTATCTCCAGATCGCCGCAAACGAACCCGAGCGGGTTGTTGTCATCGACACAACTCGCAGCATCGAAGAAGTAAGGGCAGATATCACACTGATCGCAACGCAGCTCCTTAGTAACTAATTACCTTAACTTTAATTGGTAACTATTTGTTTTAATGGAAATCTCTTGGCTAGAAGGCTTGGCACAATCCTGGCATGACCGGGTTGCACACGGGCGCGTGCCACATGCCGTGCTCCTGGCGGGGCCAACGGGCGTCGGCAAGCGGGCTGCAGCGCGCTGGATTGCGGCATCGACGCTCGGGATTGAAACAGCCGAGTTTCCGGCACACCCGGGCGAAATCCCGAAACATGCCGACCTGCGCTGGATAGCGCCGCCCGAAGACAAGGAATCAATCGGCATCGAGCAGATTCGGGATCTTGTCCACGACATCAGCCTTACCAGTTATGAAGGCGGCAGCAAGGTGGCGGTGATCGAGCCCGCCAATGCCATGACGGTCAATGCGGCCAATAGTCTTCTGAAGACACTCGAGGAGCCGCCAGGCGATGCGCTCCTGATCCTGATCGCAGACAGGGTGGGCAAGCTTCCGGCTACGATATTCAGTCGGTGTCAGCGCATCGACGTGGCACCGCCAAGCGAAGACATCGGGCTCGCCTGGCTCAACCAGGTACAGCCGGGCGGCGCCTGGGGAGACGCATTGCGAGTCGCCGGTGGGGCGCCGATCGCGGCGCTCGCCGCGCTGGAGGACCTCGAGACGAGTTCGCTAATGGCGCGGGACCTGAACGCGCTGGGTCGCGGTACCGGGTCCCCGATCGAGATCGCCGCGCGTTGGCACAAAATCGGGGCGCATTTCGTACTTAACTGGCTCTCGCAACAGGTAAGACTGGCCCTTATTGCCGCTTCTGCCGGGCGCGACAGGGCCGCCGGCCTGCTGATTGATGAATCTGTGCTGCTGCCCATGGACAGGCGAAATCTCTTCTGCTATCTAGACATAATCAATGGGCTGCGTGGGCAGCCGGGCGGCTCCTACAATGTCCAGTTGACACTCGAGGGGCTGCTGATCGACTGGGCGAGCGGATTACAGGACTGCGGCCAGAACTCGCCACTGGATGGGATGAATCTGATGCTGGCTCAAGGCCAGGGTCGTTAAGGGTAAATAAGACAATGAGCAAACCAGGACTGCTGACACTGACGATCAAGGACAAGAGCGCCTTGTACCTCGCGTACATGCCCTACGTCATTAATGGCGGTCTTTTTATCCCGACCAACAGTTCCTACCGGCTGGGCGATGAGGTCTTCATGCTCCTGAACCTGATGGGCGAGGAAGAGAAGATTCCGGTGGCCGGGACCGTCATCTGGATGACGCCGAAAGGCGCGCAGGGCAAACGCACTGCGGGCATTGGCGTTCAGTTTTCGGATCAGGACCAGGGCAATACGCAGAAGAAGATTGAAACCTACCTGGCCGGCGCGCTGGGTGGTGACAAACCGACCCACACGATGTAGTACGAGCGGCGATCCGCCGCGACCAGCGTTTGGGGTCAGTTACCTAACTGCCCGAATCCGCCCAACGACGCCATTTTCGGCGGTTAGGTAACTGACCCCAATTTCGAGGGTCGCTCCTACTAGGCTTTAGCTGAGTTAATCCCGCCCTGCAGGACGTAGGCGTGGTAGCCGCGTTCGCTCAGGATGTATGCACCTGCCGAGCTGCGGCGTCCGGTATCGCAGCAGACGATGTATTTTTTGCTGTGGTCGAGCGTCGATATCTTCAGGCGAATAAAATACAGCGGAATATTGATCGCGCCGTCTAGATGCTGGTTTTCGAACTCACTGGGCAGCCGTACATCTAGCCACTGACCGCCTGTACGGAGGATCTCTTCCGCCTGCGGCACCGATACCCAGTCAAGCATCGGCTCATTGAGCAACGTCTTGAAATCGTCCTTGCCGAGGCGCATCACAGCGCCGTCGCTCTGCATCGTGACAGTCGCATTACGCTTGGCTTCAGAGATCAGCGCCTCCTCGCCAAATGTATCGCCGACATTGAGCTCGGCGAGTTTGATGCCTTCCTTGCTTAACGGCGTCTCGCGCGTAACCAGCGCGGAGCCGCGAATCAGAACATAGAAGTAGTCGCCTTCAGCACCTTGCTTCAGGATCACGTCCCCGGTCCGGTAATTGATCTGCTGCATACGCATGAAGATCGCCTGGATATTCGCCGGCGGAATCTTGTGGAAGGCCTTGGTCT
>CAZKZE010000110.1:0-5420 GCA_964557165.1 uncultured Woeseiaceae bacterium | reverse complement strand
CACCGACGTAACCGGCTTCGGTCAGCGTCGTGGCGTCGGCAATCGTGAACGGCACATTGAGCAGGCGCGCCAGCGTCTCGGCCAGCAGCGTCTTGCCGCAGCCGGTCGGGCCGATCAGCAGGATGTTCGATTTGGCGAGCTCGATTTCGTCCTTGGAGCGTTCGTCCAGGCGATCGTTGAGCCGCTTGTAATGGTTGTAGACAGCGACCGAGAGAACCTTCTTCGCCCGCGACTGGCCAATGACGTACTCATCGAGTACTTCATTGATTTCCATGGGTTTTGGCAGCTTGTCCTGACCGGTGTCGCCGGTGTCCTCGAGCTCCTCGCGGATGATGTCATTACAGAGCTCGACGCATTCGTCACAGATAAAGACAGACGGGCCCGCAATCAGCTTGCGAACTTCGTGTTGGGATTTGCCGCAAAAAGAACAGTAAAGGAGTTTTCCGTCCTCGCTCTTACCGCGGTTTTCATCGCTCATTCGGGCGCGCCTTTGTGGCCTAAAAAAATCAGTCATTTACGACTATGGGCCGTAGTTTACATGGGCGGTAACGAGGTGCAAAGGACTGCGTCCAGACTATCGCCTATGCGATTATAACTATTTGATATAAAAGGAACTATTCGACGCGCTGCTGCAGGCGCCCGGAATATGGCGAATAGACATAGGCAGTTGCTCGTATGGTCCCCGTGCCGCCAACTGTCAGAATACCGGGCAACACACCAACTCACCCAGGGAAAATCTTGTGAAATCAATCCTTTCAGGGCTTGCCGTTCTATTGACTGCCGGCCTGCTAGCACTTTCAACCGGCTGCACGGAATCGGCACAGCAATCCGCCGCCGAGAACCCTGCCCTGACAGAACCGGTACCCGCCGGAATGCTCCGCGGCACGGTTCTGGAAACGATGGATTCGGGTGGCTACACCTACGTGGCGATCGAGACGGATCAGGAACCTGTCTGGGCTGCCGGGCCGCTGACGAGTGTCAAGGTCGGTGACGTAGTACTCCTTCCCGAGGGAATGCTTATGAACCAGTTCACGAGCAAGACTCTCAACCGGGTTTTCGACAGACTCTATTTCGTGAGCGCCATTACGAACCTGACGACACCCCCGACGGCCGGGGCCAGCATACCTCCAGTGAGCAAGCCCGCCGTCAACGATGCTGCCGACGTCCGCGTCGCTGAACTCGAGGCCGGCGAGAATATAGCCTGGGTCTATGCCAACAAGGATTCCCTGGCCGACCAGTCGGTCAGCCTGCGCGGCAAGGTGGTCAAGTACAACAGCAACATCCTGGGATGGAACTTCATTCACATCCAGGATGGTTCCGGCGATGCGGCCGAACGCAATAATGACCTGACGGTAACCAGCAAAGCGACGACCGCGGTCGGCGACACGGTGGTGCTGACGGGGACGCTCGTCCTGGATAAGGACTTCGGCGCTGGCTACAGCTTCCCGATACTCCTGGACGACGCGAGCATTACCCCGGAGTAGCAGCGATCTCCCAGCAGGTTGTTCGCAAAAGGTGCTAACCCGCAAATTTCTGCGCAAACAGGGCGCTGTGGACAACACACCCTCACACGCCTGCGGCTATGGATTCGGGTATGTTGTCCACAGCGCCCGTTCAGGCGTATAGCGAATTCGTGTACCGCCTCCATGCCGTGATCAAGACGGGGAGGGACAGGTAGCCGAATCCATAGCCGAGCTGGCAGTAGGATGAAAATACGTGGCTAAGACGGAACACGCGAGGCGTGTTCGGCTACCTGTCAGTCCCCGGCTTCATGTGTGGTTGTCTGCGTGGATTGCCGAAAAACAACCTGCTGGGAGGCTACAAGTAGCTGGCGACGCTCAGTCTTTGGACGGCTCGGCCATCTCGGTGCGGCTGGCCAGGACTGTGTCGATCAGTCCGTATTCGACGGCTGCCTTGGCACCCATGAAATTGTCGCGCTCGAGATCTTTCTCGATGGTTTCGATGGACTGGCCGGTGTGTTTGGCCATGATCTCGTTGAGGCGACGCTTCAGTTCGAGGACCTCTTCGGCATGGATACTGATGTCGGTCACCTGCCCCTGGTAGCCCGCGCTCGGCTGGTGGACCATGACGCGAGAGTGCGGCAATGCGAAGCGCTTGCCCTTGGTGCCGCCCGCGAGCAACAGCGCACCCATGCTGGCCGCCTGGCCGACGCAAATGGTCGATACGTCGCAGTTAATGAACTGCATCGTGTCGTAGATCGAGAGACCAGACGACACGACACCGCCCGGCGAATTGATATACAGGTGGATGTCCTTGTTCGGATTCTCGGACTCGAGGTACAGCAGCTGGGCGACGACAAGGTTCGCCATGTGATCCTCAACCGGGCCGACGATAAATACGAGCCGGTCTTTCAGAAGCCTTGAGTAAATATCGTAAGCACGCTCGCCACGAGCCGTCTGCTCGACGACCATGGGTACGAGATTCAATGATGTTGCGCTCATAGTGTTGTCCGTCTCCAGCTTTTGTCCTGCTATTGTGTCACGAAGCGGGTGCGTTCATGTAGTCCTTAAACGCGACCTTTTTCGTCTTGACCTTGCCGTTATCGAGCAACCAGTCCACCGCCTTCTGTTCGATAACCATCGGCTCAACCTGTTGCATGATTTGCGGATTGCTCATGTACATGTTGACCATCTCTTCTTCGTTCTCGTAGCCGGCACACATTTCTTCGACACGGCTGCGCAGCGCGGCCTGGTCGATGGTGATGTTCTGCTCGGCGATCAACTGGCGCAGCAGCAACCCAAGGCGTACGCGCTTTTCAGCGGGTTCCTTGAAGTTCTCGAGTGGCGGCGCCTGGTCGTGGTCTTCGACTCCGAGACGTTGCATGGCCTCGTGCTGCATCCCGTGCGTTTCCTCGTGCACGAGCGAATGGGGCACGTCAATCGGGTTCTTCTCGATCAGGCCTTCCAGAACCTGCTCGCGAACGTCGCTGTCGGCTTTCTGCCTGGCCTCGCGTTCCATGTTCTCGCGAACATCCTGCTTGAACTGCTCCATGCCGCCATCGGTCACGTTGAATGCCTCGGCAAACTCGTCGTTCAGTTCGGGCAGGACTTCTTTCTCGACACGATGCGTATTGACGCCGAACTCGGCGGTCTTACCCGCGAGGTCTTCGGCATGGTAGTCCTTCGGAAACTTGACCTTGATGGTCTTCTCATCACCCGCCTGGATGCCTTTCAGGCCTTTCTCGAAGTCCGGCAGCATCTGTCCCTGGCCCAGCACGACCGGAATGTCCTTACCGGAGCCGCCCTGGAACTCTTCGCCGTCAATCGTGCCGGAGAAATCGACGACAACCCGATCGCCGTCCTTCGACTTGCGATCGACCGCTTCCCAGGTCGCGCGCTGCCGGCGCAGACTCGTCAGCATGTCGTCGAGATCTGCGTCGCCGATCTCAACCTCGGGTTTCTCGACCTTGATCTTGTCGAGATCCTTGAGCTCGACTTCCGGCAGCACCTCGAAAGTCGCGACGTAGGCAAAGGTCTTGCCGTCCTCGTCCTCAGTCTCGATCTTGGGGCCACCAGCCGGTCTCAGGTTCTCCTGCACAACGGCGTCGGAGTAGCTCTTTTGCATGATTTCGCCCAGCACTTCCTGGCGAACCTGCGTACCGTAGTGCTTGCGCACGACCTTGGCCGGTACCTTGCCCGGCCGGAAACCCTTGATCTTGGCCGTACGACCAACCGATTTCAGGCGGGTATCTACTTCGCTTTCGATATCCTCTATCGGTACTTCGACGCGCATGCGGCGTTCCAGAGCACCTGTCGATTCGACAGTGACGTTCATTCTGTAATTCTCTTATAAATTAGTAATTTAGATAATCTGATTGGTGCGAAAGGGGAGACTCGAACTCCCACGGGTTGCCCCACTGGCACCTAAAGCCAGCGCGTCTACCAATTCCGCCACTTTCGCTAACCGTGCGACGTTCTTGACACCCGCACTTGTTGTCCAGCCGGGCATTATACCCGCAGGCTATTTGGTTTTGGAACCGCTACGCGAGGAATCTGAAGCGATCTGCGAGACGCTGGTCGAGTCCGTGGTTCCTGCCCGCGTGCACGGCGGCCAGCACGACAAAAATCATGAACCAGATTGCGTCGTGATTCATGGCATCGAGGAAGCCCTGCCCCTTGGTGAACCAGAACGCGGCCATCATCAGGGCGCCGGCGATCGATGCCCAGCGCGTCGCCAGGCCGAGGATGAGGGTAATGCCGATCAGGAATTCGCCCCAGCCCACCATGATGGCAAAGAGACCTTTGTTGGGCAGCACGACCGACTCCAGGAACGGGCGCATGAAGCCGAATGCCTTGTCGAGGTTTCCGGAGACGAATCCCGCCAGGCCGTCGACGAAATTGGGATTCGTGATCTTGCCCCAGCCGAACTTGAGGAAGAATACGCCCGTGTATATCCGCAGCAAGGTGATCGGCCAGATATGCACAGGCTTCTTATTATGGAATTCGTCGAGACTGGACATCGGCTTTCTCCCTCTGCGGTATGGAAGTCGTCCGATCATAGCTCTATATTTGGCGAATGTCTGACGATACGAAGAACAGTCCTGAGCACCACGGTATGGACGTGACCGCCATGCGCCGCTCTGCGACGGGCTTTGCGCTGGACCGTGACGATCTCGACGACGACCCGACCGTCCAGTTCGAGGACTGGTTCCGGTATGCCTGCGAGACGGTGCCGATGGATCCCAATGCGGTAGTGCTGTCGACGGTCGACAGCCAGATGCGGCCATCCAGCCGTACGGTGTTGCTCAAATCCTTCGACGAAGACGGGTTTGTGTTCTACACGAACTACGAGAGCAAGAAGGCGGCGCACATCGAGGAGAACCCGAACGTGTCGCTGTTGTTCTTCTGGTCGGATGCCGCGCGGCAGGTAAAGATTCGCGGCAAGGCGAAAAAGATCTCCGCGAAAGATTCGCTGACGTACTTCCTTTCGCGGCCACGCGGCAGCCAGATAGGCGCCTGGGTTTCCGCGCAGAGCAGCATCATCTCGTCGCGCTCGTTGCTCGAGAACAAGTTCCAGGAGATCAAACAGAAGTTCCGGGACAAGGAAGTGCCGCTGCCGTCATTCTGGGGCGGCTATCGCGTCGTGCCCGACCAGATCGAATTCTGGCAGGGGCGCCGTAATCGACTGCACGACCGTTTCCAGTACACGAAACAGGATGATGGCAGCTGGGAAATCGAGCGCCTGGCGCCCTGACAACTTCCAGCCGCTAGCGGCGTCGCCGTCGCCCGCTTCTGCCTCGTCGGCCGGGTACCGCAGCCGGTTCCTGTTTTTCGGGCGGGGGCGGCAGCTCGGGTAATTCTTCCTGTTCTTCAAACCCCTCGATAACCAGTTGGCGCATAGCCGCGTCCAGTTCGGGGTCAGTTACCAAAGGTGTGTAGTTGGCGAGGCGCGCCTCCACA
>CAZKZE010000109.1:0-6155 GCA_964557165.1 uncultured Woeseiaceae bacterium | reverse complement strand
CCCGGCCGGACAACATCATGAACGCTGGCTGGTTTGCCGGGAGCCGACTGAACTATGCGGAGCACCTTCTTCGTCATGAAGGCAAGCAGCCGGCGCTCGTCTTCTATGGTGAGAATGGGGCGCGCCGCGAACTGGCCCGCGACGAATTGCGCGAACAGGTTGCGGCTGTGGCTGCCGGGTTGCGCGCTGCTGGCGTGGAACATGGCGATCGCGTGGCTGGCCTGCTCCCTAACTGTCCTGAAGCGGTCATCGCGATGCTTGCAACGGCGAGTATCGGTGCGACCTGGTCTTCCTGCTCGCCGGACTTCGGTGTCAACGGCGTCGTCGATCGCTTCGGACAAATTGAACCGAAGGTTCTGTTCACGGTTAACGGCTATTACTACAACGGCAAGACCTGCGATATTCGCTCGACGGTGGAGAGTGTTGTCGAGGCGATCAACAGTATCCAGCGTACGGTAGTTATTCCATTTGTCCACGATCTCTCGACCGATACGAGTCTTGCAAACTCGATTGCGTGGCAGGACCTGGCTGTCCACGGCGCGGAGTTGACGTTTGCACCCGTGGAGTTCGATCACCCGCTCTACATCATGTACTCATCGGGTACGACTGGCGTGCCGAAGTGCATTGTGCATGGACATGGCGGCACGCTTCTCCAGCACCTCAAGGAACACGTCCTCCACACCGATATCGGTGTCGGGGATCGCCTGTTCTACTTCACGACATGTGGATGGATGATGTGGAACTGGCTCGTCAGCGGCCTGGCGACAGGAGCCACGCTGGTGCTGTTTGATGGCTCGCCGTTCTTCAACGATGGCCGCGTCCTCTGGCAAATGGCGGAGGATGAGAAGGTCACCGTGTTCGGCACCAGTGCCAAGTACATTTCGGCACTGGAGAAGGCCGGCGTTCGACCGAAAGACGATTTTTCTCTGCCCGCTCTGCGTACTGTCTTGTCGACTGGGTCACCGCTTGCGCCGGAGAGCTTTGACTATGTTTACGCTGCGATTGGCGACGACCTGCAACTTGCTTCGATTTCGGGGGGTACCGATATCCTGAGTTGTTTCGCGCTGGGTAATCCTCTGTTGCCCGTGCGCCGCGGCGAGCTGCAATGCCGTGGCCTTGGCATGGCGGTCGAAATCTGGAACGAGGAGGGGCGGCCGGTGATCGGGGAGCACGGTGAGCTCGTGTGTACCCGGCCATTCCCGTCAGCGCCAGTGAGTTTCTGGAATGATCCTGACGGCGCCAGGTACAAGGCCGCCTATTTCGATCGCTTCGACGGAGTTTGGGCCCACGGAGATTTCGCCGAGCTGACAGAAGACGGCGGACTGGTCATTCACGGTCGCTCCGATTCGGTTCTCAATCCTGGTGGAGTTCGCATTGGCACGGCCGAAATCTATCGCCAGGTCGAAAAGCTGGACGAGGTTATCGAGAGTATCGCGATCGGCCAGAACTGGAAGGACGACGTTCGGGTCGTGCTGTTCGTCATCCTGCGCGAGGGTGTTGCCCTGGACGACGATTTGCGGCAACGCATTCGCAGTGTGATTCGCGAGAATACGACGCCGCGGCATGTGCCGGCGAAGATCGTGGCCGTAGCGGAGATTCCGCGGACCAAGAGCGGCAAGATAGTGGAGCTCGCGGTGCGCTCGGTTGTGCACAGGGAGCCCGTCAGGAACACCGAGGCTTTGGCCAATCCCGAAGCGCTGAAACACTTCAGTGATATTCCGGAACTGGACCTGGACTAGTAAGACGATATGGCAATCGCAGGCGTAGAGGTAATGCGGGGGCACGTGCTGCCCGAGTGGATCGATCTAAACGACCACATGAATGTCGCGTACTACCTGCTGGCCTTTGATCAGGCCGTGGATTCGCTGTGGCAGGACTTCGGCTTAACCGAGGAGTACATCCGCGCTCACAACAGCTCGACAATTGCCGTCGAGTCGCATGTCACATGGCAGCGCGAGGTCGTTGAAGGCGACCCTTACATCGTGACCTCGCAGGTACTTGCCTACGACGACAAGCGCATTCACCAGTTCCAGCGTATGTACCACGCCGACCAGGGTTTTCTCGCCGCGACCTGTGAATGGATGAACCTGCATTTCGATACGGCTATTCGCAGGGTGGCCCCCTGGCCTGACGAAATTCGTGCACGTATCGCCGACTTCGCGGACAATCAGGGACAGCAGCCCTGGCCAGTGGAAGCGGGCCAGCGAATGCGGGTCAAACAGCCAATCTTTAGCCTGAATCCGGACGCATCATGAAAAGAAAATTCCTGCTTGCCATCGACCAGGGCACAAGCAGCAGCCGCACCGTCATCTACGACCACGACGCGCGAGCTGTCGCGAGCGATCAACAGGAGTTTCCGCAAATCTACCCGCAGCCCGGCTGGGTCGAACATGATCCTGAAGCGATCTGGAAATCGGTTGCGGCGGTTACGCGCGGCGCGATGGAAAAGGCCGGGGCGGTCGCGGCTGATGTTTCGGCCATCGGTATCACGAACCAGCGTGAGACAACCCTTATCTGGGACCGCGAGACCGGCGAGTGTGTCCATAACGCCATCGTTTGGCAGGACCGGCGCACGGCGGACTATTGCCATTCCTTGAAGAATGACGGTCTCGAAGAAACTGTAACGAGCAAGACCGGGCTGAAACTCGATCCGTATTTCTCGGGCACAAAGATTGCGTGGATCCTGGACAACGTCGACGGCGTGCGCGAACGCGCCGAGGCGGGGAAGCTTGCGTTCGGTACCGTTGACAGTTTCCTGTTGTGGCGCCTGACGGGCGGGCGCGTGCACGCGACCGATGCGACCAACGCTTCGCGTACCTTGTTGTTCAATATTCATACGCAGGAATGGGACGATGAGCTACTGGCGATGTTCACAGTGCCGCGCGAGTTGCTGCCTGAGGTCCGCGACTGCGCGGACGACTACGGCATAGCCGTCGACGACTCTATCGGCGGCGAAGCGCCCATATGTGGTGTCGCCGGCGACCAGCAGGCCGCCTTGATCGGGCAGGCCGGATTCGAACCCGGGATGACCAAGAGTACCTACGGTACCGGATGCTTCGTTATCGCGAATACTGGCAACCGTGCGTTGCGTTCCGAGAACCAGTTGCTGACAACAGTCGCGATGCGTCTCGGTGGCAAGGTGACCTATGGCCTGGAGGGCAGTGTATTCGTTGCGGGTTCAGCAATGCAGTGGCTGCGTGACCAGTTACGTATTATCGATGCGGCTCCCGACTCCGAAGAGATCGCGCTGCGGACTGGCATCGTCGAAGATGTCTATGTCGTGCCGGCGTTTGCCGGGCTTGGTGCGCCGTACTGGGATCCTGACGCGCGCGGGGCGGTACTCGGCCTGACTCGCGGCAGTGGTCGCGACGATGTTGTGACCGCCACGTTACAGTCAGTCGCGTACCAGACCAGCGATCTGATTGATGCCATGGCCGAGGACGGCATCAAACCCAGTGTCATCCGTGTCGACGGCGGGATGGTTGCGAACAACTGGTTTCTGCAATTTCTCGCCGATATCCTCGACGTGCCGGTCGAGCGCCCGGACAACGTCGAGTCGACCGTGCTGGGAGCGGCCTGCCTGGCCGGAGCGCAGGTGGGCATCGTTGACTCAGTCGCGGACATCGACACACTCTGGCAGCGTGACGCGCTGTTCGAACCGGCGATGCAGGCGAGCCAGCGGGAGCGGCTCCTCGAAGGTTGGCGCGACGCAGTTCGTCGCGTCCGGACGGATGCCTGACCTTGTTACGAGCCCGCCAACGCATTGGTAAGTACCGTATTCTCGGTCGCATCGCGACCGGTCCGTTGGCCGACGTGTACCGCGCCTACGATTCGATCCAGAACATCAAGGTCGCACTGAAGATTCCCAGGCAGGACGAGAATACGGGGCACGAGGAACTCCTGCACGAGGTCCGGGTCGCCACGAAACTGCGGCACCCGAACATCCTGTCTGTCCTGAATGCGAGCTACATCGACGATCATTTCGTCATCGCGATGGAACTCGGCCAGGAGTCGTTGGCGGATCGCATTGAGCGACGGACTTCGACCGCAATCAAGCTCGACCTGGCGCGGCAGGGTCTCGCGGGGATCGCGCATGCTCACGAACACAAGATCATTCATTGTGATATCAAGCCCGAGAACTTCATCCTGTTTCCGGGTAACCAGTTGAAGCTTGCGGATTTCGGCTTTGCGAAGCGCTGTCTCCGCACATTGAAAGCGTCGGGATCGGGGACGATCGATTACATTGCGCCCGAACAGGCGATGGGTCGGCCCAAGTTCCAGTCAGACGTCTTCTCAATGGGGCTTGTTCTTTACCGATTATTCTCTGGCAAGCTGCCCGAATGGCCGTTTGAATGGCCGTTGCCTGGACAGGACAAACTCGAGGCTCGTGTTCGACCGGAGATGATCGACGTCTTGAGGAAGTCGATTCAGCTAGACCCGGCAAAACGCTATCGGAATGCGGTGCAAATGCAGGCAGACTTCGAGCGGGCCGACAGTCATGCGCGCAAGCAAAAGCGGCCGCGCAGCAAGAGTGGAACCCGGCGGGGCGTGTCCTGGAGACACTTGCAGTGGCGGGAATTCCAGCGACTGTTCAAGGCGCAGCTCGATACGCGTCATCAGTGCCGCCGCTGTGAAGGCCCTGTGTCCGAGAGCATGCAGGCCTGTCCGTGGTGTGGTTTCGACAACCCGTCGCGCGGCTCCGATACCCGTATGCCTGCCCACTGCCCACGCTGTGAGCGGGGCGTCAAGAACGACTGGGACTATTGCGCGTGGTGTTATGGCCCCGGATTTGTCGAGGAGACCAGTCGCCATTACCCCGACAAGCGCTACACGGCAAAATGCGCGAACGCGCGTTGCCGGGGACCACTCATGCCGTTCATGCGATATTGTCCGCATTGTCGTACCAAGGTGCGGCGGCCGTGGAAACTCAAAGGCAGCCGGCAATCCTGCAAGGCATGCAACTGGGGCGTTGCGCGCGATTTCTGGAATTACTGTGCGTGGTGCCGGGAACCCGTGAGGCGCGAATGACAGGCGACGAACCCACCCAACAGTCCGACACGCTGGTCCTCGACGGCGCGGTCGTGCCCGATCAGGCCGAGGTCGAGGTCGCCGGAGGTCTGGCTGTTGCGCACACCAGCAAGGATCCGTTCAAGGAAACCGAGAATGAAGATACGACGGCCGTCATACCGTACGGCCCGGGTGCGGCTGTGCTCGTCGTGGCCGACGGTGCCGGGGGTCTGCCGGCAGGTAAACGCGCTTCGTTGACAGCCGTTACTACCTTGGCAGCTGCGCTGCAAACGGCGATGGACAAGACCATGCTCCTGCGTACCGCGATACTAAACGGAATCGAGGCGGCCAACGAGGCCGTGCTGGGCCTCGCGAACGGTTCGGCAACGACCATGACAGTAGTGACAATTGAAGGACTCGTTGCGCGGTCCTACCAGATCGGGGACTCTGAGGCGCTCGTGGTCGGCCAGCGAGGGCTGGTCAAGTTGCAAACCACAGCACATTCGCCGACAGGCTTCGCCGTCGAAGCAGGGTTTCTCGATGAACGGGAGGCTCTACACCACGAGGATCGTCACCTTGTCTCGAACTTCCTCGGCACGAGCGACATGCGAATCGATGTGGGCGCGGGCATCGAACTGCGCCCACGCGACACGGTTCTGGTCGCGAGTGATGGCCTGACAGACAACGTGCACCTGGAAGAGACCATTGAGTACATTCGAAAGGGGGCTCTCGTTGAGAGTGCCCGGCAAGTCGTTGATCTGGCGACCTGCCGGATGAACTCGGAGTGGGACGGGCAGCCCAGCAAACCCGACGATTTATCGTTAATTCTGTTCCGCAAGCTGGATCGTACGCGTATTATCGAGAGATGATGCGTATTCTGTGGGAACTCGGCGCCCTTAAAGGGCTCCAAGATTAGAGATTCGGGAGGGAAACCATGACAATTAGCACCCGGAATAACCCCAAACTCGCCGCGGCAGTACGAGCCTGCGTCGCGATCGCCTGCACAGGCATCCTTGTTGCAGGTTGTGCATCAAGCGGCGTGAGTGGCTCGGGCGGCGGTTCGTCCGGTGGCGGCATGAGCGGTGGCGGTTCGTCCGGTGGCGGCGTGAGGGGCGGCGGTTGGTGCGGTGGCGGCGTGAGCGGGGGCG
>CAZKZE010000108.1:0-6402 GCA_964557165.1 uncultured Woeseiaceae bacterium | reverse complement strand
GATGACTGTGGGAACGACCGACGTTCGTGAAATCGAGTAGTGGTAAGGGAATGTCTCGAGGAAATGGCGTTGAATTGCAGCGCTTTCTTCCTCGTTCTCAACGTTCAGGTATCGGTAGGCATCGTCCGGTGCGGAAATCTCGGCGAGGCGCCGAAAATAGGTGCGTGTCGTATCGTTGAGCCGCACTTCGGTTTCCCACGCGCCGGCTCTGGCGATCGCATTCGCCAGGATTGTGACCGCATTCTCGAGAGTTGGTGTGGAGCCGTGCCCCGGCGTCCCACGCGCGACAAGGGTGACGCGACGCGGCAATTTCTCAGTGGTTTCTATGCCAACCTGGGTGACTTCGCCATCGGTCTCGACGTTCTTGCCGCCTTCGGCGAGAGCATACTCGGCATCGATTGCTGCGAAATGCTTCTCGACCAGGAAATTGATCCCAACATCCGGCGTTCCCTCTTCACCTGCCTCGGCGAGGAATATCACATCTCGATCAAGTTCCACACCAAAGCGCTGGATCAGCTTCATGACCATCAGCGCGGCGGTCAGGTTGTCCTTGTCGTCCAGCGTGCCACGTCCATAGATGAAACCGTCTTCACGATTTCCGCTGAACGGATCCGCGTACCATTTTTCCGCTTGTACGCCGACAACATCCGTGTGCCCCATCATCAGGATCGGCCGCTTGGAACCATTCCCCCGAATTCTCGCGACGAGGTTCGCGCGATCAGGATCCAGCGCAAACACTTCGTAGTCGATGCCCTCCTCGTCCAATACGCCTTTCAGGTAATTGACGACCAGGGTTTCGTTTCCGGGTGGATTCGTTGTGTCGATCTGTACGAGTTCAACAAAGTGCTGGATGGCCTCCTCGCCGACCTCGTCCCAGTCGATCAGGTAGGACTGCTGCGCCGTTGCCGTCGCTCCACTACACAAAAGTACCAAAGCACTGATTATTCTCATTTTTTCTTCGCCGCTGACCTTATATAGTGGCTTAGAATAGCTGCTCGACGCAGCCGGCGAAACCAGAATAGATCACGCGCAGGCCGAAGCAGCGTTTATGACACCGAAGCAAGCCCCGGGCTCAGGGCCGAAACGATTACCTGCCGCTGATTGCCAAAACTTCTTTCAGGTGTTCGCGAAATCTCTCGCCGGTATCCGGGTGCTCGAGCCCGTAAGCAACCGTAGCCTGGAGATAGCCCAACTTGCTGCCGCAGTCGTAACGTATGCCATCAAAAGAATACGCGTATACGGCTGACTCGTTCAGCAGGTCGGCGATACCATCGGTTAGCTGGATTTCTCCGCCGGCACCCCTGCCCGTCTTCTCCAGTTTGTCGAATATCTCCGGAGCCAGCAGGTAACGCCCGACGACGGCTAAATTCGAAGGCGCGTCTGCAGGATCGGGTTTCTCGACGATTTGCGTAATTCTATCTCGGTCCCCGGAATCCACGGCGACGATGCCATAGCTCGAGGTGTGTTCTTGTGGAACGGTTTCCACGGCCACAACGCTGCCGCCATGTTCGGCGTATTCACCCGCCATCTGTTCCAGGCAGCCAGGCTCGCCCGCAATGAGGTCGTCAGCAAGATGCACGAAGAACGGCTCATTGCCGACTGCCGGGCGAGCACAAAGTACCGCGTGACCCAGGCCCAGCGGTTCTCCCTGGCGAATATAGATACAGGAAACACCGTCCGGGACGATGCCGCGAATCGACGCCAGCAATTCGTCTTTGCCGGCTTCGGTCAGCGCTTTCTCGAGTTCCGAATCGGCATCGAAATGATCTTCAATAGCACGCTTGGATGGACCTGTAACGAATACGAGTTTCGTCGCGCCTGCAGCGATCGCCTCTTCGACCGCGTACTGAATCAGCGGTTTGTCCACAATTGGCAGCATCTCCTTAGGGCTCGCCTTGGTCGCCGGAAGGAAGCGTGTTCCTCGTCCTGCGACTGGAAATACTGCTGCTCTGACTTTCTGGCCCACGTTGCACTCCGTTAATGCGACTGGGCTGCATCATAGCGAAAACGCGGTTGCAGCGTCATGACTGGTCTCACGGCTGCGACTGAGAGCCAGGCCCACGCAAGCGCGGACCTGGCCTGCAGACGAATGCTCGATGCTATTTCTTGGGTGCCGAAGTCTTGATATCAGCCCGATTCAATTCAACGGTGCGTTCCCCTATGCCTTTGACGAGGGACAGATCATCGGCGCTGCGAAACGGACCGTGCTTCTTGCGGTACTCGACGATTGCCTTGGCTTTGGAGAGCCCAACTCCCTTGAGCGCTTCCGAAATTGTCTCGGCATCTGCTGTATTCACGTCTACCGGACCGGCAAATGCCAACATAGGCAGAGACAGCAGTGCTATAGCTGCGGCTTTACTCAAAATTCTCATTACAAGCTCCTTCTTTGGTGAGAGAAGGAACGGAGCATAGTCAGGGACGGCGCGGCAGGCTGCTGCTGAAACAGGGCAGTTCGTGCCTATTTAGTTGGTGATGCTGTGCTGCAGCAGAGTATCGAACTGCACACGCGACGCCGGCCGCTGTGTCTCCCAGTCGCGGCAACTCGGACACTGCCAAAGGAGTCGCTGGCTCGAGAAGCCACATTCCTGGCATTGATAGCGAGGCGTGGCCGCAGCGATCTTCGAAAGCGCGCCACGGACCTTTTCAAAGGCAGCCCCTCCATCGTCGCCCTGGCCATCCGACATCCGATGCAGGTCAACGAACTCGCTGAGGGTGGGCTCGTTAAGCATGTATTGCTCGACACAGTCGTCGATTACCGGGATTCCACCAATATTGTTCACTATCGCCGTGTATGCGACCAGCGACGACATCTCGGGGTTCTTGGCCAGTAGCGATTTCAATGCCCGCTCGAGTTCATCCACCGCATTCTCGCGAGTGTAGATGGCAACGATCTCCGGGAGCGCTTCCGCAATGAGATAGGTGTTCTCGTCGATGATCCGGTGGTAGAGCTTCAAGGCTGTCTTGTTGTCATCCGTGTCGCGCGCGATGTGAGCCCGAGTCAGAGCACCACGCATTGTGCGCGGGCGTCCTGCCTGCGCTTTCTTGACGTACTGACGCGCAGATGTGAAATCGCCGGTGTCTGCAGCCTCCTCGGCCATTTCACAGTAGTAGTGCGCGATTTGCAGGGCCAGCGAGCGCCCGCCGAGCACTTCGAGCTTCTGGCCGGCGTCAATCGCTCTTTGCCATTCATGCTCCTGCTCGTAGATTCTGCACAAGGATTCCAGCGCCTGGACCTGGAAGCGGGACCCTTCAGCAAGGCGCGCAAACAGATTCTCCGCGCGATCAAGCAATCCGGCCGCAAGGTAATCCTTGGCGAGCGAGTACAACGCCTGGTCGCGCTGCTCAGCAGCCAGGTCCGGACGCGCAATGATGTTCTGATGAATCCGAATGGCCCGGTCTACTTCTCCGCGACGCCGGAACAGGCTGCCGAGTGCGAAGTGAGTTTCAATAGTCTTGTCATCGACCCGGACCATGCGCAGGAAATGCTCCAACGCCTGGTCGGTCTGCTCGTTCAGCAGGAAATTGAGGCCCTTGAGATAATCGATATTGAGCGGTGGGGGTTTGTCCTCCTCGTCGCGCTCGCCAAAGCGGCCGCTGAGCCAGCCGGCAACACCCAGAAGCAGGAACAACCCCGCGAGTATTAAGGCCTTCTCAGTCGGCATCGCTGATCGGCAGGCCGCGCAGGCTGCTTACCTCGCTCTCGGTCATCTTGAGAGAACGGCGCAAGACCCGGCGTTCATTGACAAGTTTCAGTGCAAGAAAGCCGATGCACAGAACGCCAAACAACCAGCCCACAGCGAATGCGACGGTAAACGCCAAAGGAATAGATGTGGTGACTTGAGTAAAGGCAAGATCGATGTCGATCATGCCCGTGTTATTCGCGGTGAATGTCGCCATGACAACGACGATCAGGATAACTAGTATCGCCAGGCCGATACGTTTCAGCATGCGCTCGCTCCGCGGATCCGGTGGTTCACAGCGTTATGATGCGACCACAAGCCGCGTTGGATCAACTCTTAATCGGGAAATGGCGGCTTTCGTTGACGCGTTCGCGCAGGTCTTTGCCTGGTTTGAAATGCGGCACGTACTTGCCTGACAGAGCAACTGCCTCGCCCGTCTTGGGATTCCGACCAATGCGGGGCGGACGATAATGCAGTGAGAAGCTCCCAAAGCCCCGAATCTCGATGCGCTCCCCTTTTGCAAGGGAGTCGCTCATGAGGTCCAGCAAGTGCTTGACGGCGAGTTCCACATCCTTGGCCGGCAGGTGCTTTTGCTTGCGGGAGATTGCTTCTATCAGTTCTGATTTTGTCATTTTACCTTATTCCGTACCGCAGACTTTGGCGTAACTCACGGATATTAAAGGCAATAGTAGCCCAGACCGGGCGGTCTGGGCTACCTTTTTTACTTATTATTTGTTTCCGCCGGACATTTTTTCCTTCAGAAGGTCGCCCAGCGTGGTGCCCACAGGCGCTGCAGCGACGTCAGATTTGTAGCTGCTGACTGCCTCCTGCTCCTCGTGAACTTCCTTTGCCTTGATCGAAAGCGCGATCGTACGGTTCTTGCGATCCACATTGGTGAACTTGGCCTCGACCTCTTCACCAACCTTGATCATCGTCCGTGCGTCCTCAACCCGGCCGCGGGCCAGTTCAGATGCACGCAGCGATCCGAACACACCGTCGCCGAGATCGACCAACGCGCCACGCGCGTCGACTTCGGTAACCGTGCCTGTAACGATCGAGTTCTTCGGATGAGTAGCGAGCCAGTTCGAGAACGGATCCTTCTCGAGCTGCTTGATACCCAACGAAATGCGCTCACGCTCAGCATCGATTGCCAGTACGGCCGCCTCGATTTCCTGAGCCTTCTTGTAGTTCCGCACGGCTTCTTCGCCCGGCAGGTCCCAGGAAATATCAGAAAGGTGTACGAGACCGTCGATACCACCGTCGAGACCGATGAAGATACCGAAGTCGGTGATCGACTTGATCTGTCCGCTTACCTTGTCGCCACGATTGAACGTGACGGCAAACTCGGCCCACGGATTCGACTTGCACTGCTTGATGCCAAGCGAAATACGACGACGTTCCTCGTCGATCTCAATGACCATGACTTCAACTTCTTCGCCAACCGACACTACGCGTGACGGGTTGACGTTCTTGTTGGTCCAGTCCATCTCGGATACGTGCACCAGGCCCTCAACGCCGTCTTCGATTTCAACGAAGCAGCCGTAGTCGGCGATGTTGGTGACCTTGCCGAACATGCGGGTCTGCGGCGGGTAACGGCGCGCAAGATCCTGCCACGGATCGTCACCAAGCTGTTTCATGCCAAGCGATACACGCTGGCGCTCGCGATCAAACTTGAGAATCTTGACGTCGATCTCCTGACCCACTTCCACAACCTCGGAAGGATGCTTGACGCGCTTCCAGGCCATATCGGTGATGTGCAGCAGGCCGTCGATGCCACCGAGGTCGACGAATGCGCCGTAGTCGGTGAGATTCTTGACGATACCCTTGACCGTATTGCCTTCCTGCAGTTCGGCAAGCAACTGCTCGCGCTCTGCAGAGTATTCTTTCTCGACAACCGCGCGGCGCGAAACCACGACGTTATTGCGACGTCGATCGAGCTTGATGACCTTGAACTCGAGGCTCTTGCCCTCGAGATAACCAGGATCACGAACGGGGCGAACGTCGACAAGTGAGCCCGGCAGGAATGCCCGGACATTGTCAATTTCGACCGTAAAGCCACCCTTGACGCGACCATTGATCACGCCCTCGACGACTTCACCGTCCTCGAACGCTTTCTCAAGCTCAGTCCACGTACGCGCACGGATCGCTTTCTCACGTGAAAGCTTGGTCTCACCGAAACCGTCTTCAACGGCATCGAGTGCGACTTCGATTTCATCCCCTACGGAGATGTCGCCTTCGCGCTTGTCGTTCTTGAACTGTTCTATGGGGATGACGGCCTCGGACTTGAGACCGGCGCTGACGATTACGACATCGTCATTTACCGCGACAACGGTACCGGTAATGATGGAACCCGGCTTTATTTGTTGACTGGCAAAACTTTCTTCAAATAACTCAGCAAATGATTCAGACATGTTGATTAAAACCCGGGAGCTTTGCTCCCACCCAAACGTCCTGTCACGTCCTGTGACCGACGGTCATAACAAAAAAAAGGAGCGAACATCCTGTTCGTCCCCATCCAGTTCCCTTCTAAGGAATGTCTAGAGTTCGGCGACCCAGTCGAGGACCTGTTGTGTCACTTCCTCGATGGTCCGGCCCGTGGTATCCAGCAGTCTGGCGTCCATGGCCGGCTTTAGCGGAGCCAGAGTACGCTCTGAATCACGCCGGTCGCGGTCCTCTATGTCCCGTGAAAGGGCGGCAAGGCTAACATCCAAGCCCTTGTCTT
>CAZKZE010000107.1:0-6674 GCA_964557165.1 uncultured Woeseiaceae bacterium | reverse complement strand
CCATCGGTGGCGGCAGCGCATAAACTGTTTCACCGTTCTGCTCGAAATCAACCAGAATGGCCCTGTCGGCCAACTCATCCAGTATGTTCTGCGTTTCGGCGAGGTTCTTCTTCCAGATACGGCTGGCTTTTCTTGCCGTAAATGGTTTGATGGGCATCAGTGAAACCAGGCCAGCTTCTTCCTCACTGAACAGCATCGACAATATGTCGAACAGGAGGTCGGAAGGAGGTGCGCCCTGTGGAAAACGGTTCAGCCTGTCGGTCAGGGCGGAGTAACTTGTTTTTAGTGTTGCATGGGCCACGTTTCAGAACCCTCTGGCAGTGACTTGAGCGTACACCTGAATCAGAGCAGATGGGTATATGGGAAATTGCGCATATCAGGCCGCTTCCTTTGCGAACACAGCGGCAAGTCAGCGGGGAGCCTGTGCAGCGGGTATCCCATCTCCCAAAACCTGACCGATTGGGACCAAACAGCGCGGCGCCAGGACAATACCCGAATCCCTTGTATTCGTATGCTGTGTAGTACCGGAAATCACCAATATCCGCTACGCAACAATGGGCATAGGCTATTCATACAGCCGAGCTCGTCGTCCATGGGCGGGTCAGACTATCTGGAGGTCTGCTGTGAGACATACGAAGTCCGTCGAACGTGGTTCGCAACGTATCGCAGGAATCGCACTTTTCTGTTTGGTCGCGCTCACAGGTCTTGCCAGCTGCGGCAGCAGCAGTGGCGGGGGTTCCCCAGGACCTGAATTGGTCGTTAACAGTCTGCTGGACGACGCTGCGCCTCCGGACGGGACGGTAACGCTGCGGTCTGCGCTCGGGTCTGCCGATTCGGGTCAGAGAATCACTTTCGATCCCACGCTCAATGGCAGCACGATCGACCTCATCTTCGTCGGCGAGGAACATACCGTTCTGGTCGGCGAGGTGATGGGATTTGATGACGTCAACAACATCTCCTTCCTCGTTGGCTACTTCGATCGGGATTATGGTAAATCAGCGCTTTTTGCCGACAGGAACGTCGTGATCGATGCGTCGGCTCTCGCTGATGGCATTACCGTGAATTGGGCCGGAACTGATAACGCAAGAGTGCTGGCGGTGTCCGGCGATCTTACGCTAAGGAACGTCGCGATCACCGGCGGCAACAGCGTCTTCGACGTGGCAGCAGATATCGGCCAGCATCCGGATGACAACCAGACATCGACACTCGCACGGGGTGCGGGGATTGCTGTCTGGGGCATTGCGGCCCTCAGTGACTGCGCCATTTACGACAATCACGCGGTCGGTGACGATGCGGACACGTCTCGCGACGGCGGCGCTTACGGTGGTGGCGTCTACGCAGATACGGTCGTCATGGACAATTGCATTGTCAGTGGCAATTCGGTGTATGGGGGAGGCGCGGCCGGCGGCGGCGTTTTCTCAGTCGGCGGTCGCGATACCGGCGGCCGAGTTTCTTCAATCAGCGGTTCAACGATCACGGAAAACCGGATTACCGGGCTGTTTGCCTACGGCGGCGGCGTCTACTCGGACGGCGGCGGCATAGGAATGTCGACGAGAATTGAGGTCGAAAACAGTACCCTCGCGAGAAATCTTGTCGAACCACCGGCACTTCCGCCGTTCCTGTTTAGTCTGCTGGATATTGGGTACTGGCGTGGCGCCGGCCTATATATGTCCAACGGATACATGCAGGTCAAGAGCAGCACTATCGTTGAAAACCAGGTATTCGGAAAACCGCGGGACAATGAGCTGGACAAACCGAATATGGCGGGCGGCATCGCCGCGACCATCGGTAACGCGCACGCCGTGGAAGACATGATCATTGGCCATTCGATCATCGTCGGGAATACCGTGCACGAAATCGATGGCATCGATGCTGGCAGCTATACGATCGGCAACGTTTATCCGCACGATATCTTTACCGGGTCTGTCTTCGAATTCCGCAGCCTCGGGTACAACCGGATCGGCGTCATCGATTTCAGCCAGATCCTGGTGTCGATTGGCGAGCCTAACTGGGATTCGTTGTCGCGCAAGCATTATCCGCAGGTGAATGATGAGGATGGCGTGCTTAGTGGCGATGTGCTCGGCAATCCGACGCTCTCTACGCTCATCAGTTCCTCCGGCGTCGAAACCGATCCTTTCGCAGTGCTGTACTACGAGCCTGCCGGAAGTGCGCTGGACGTTCTCCCCAATACAAACTACAACGTGACGGAAGTCCTCGGTGAGCTCAACGGGCCGAGGGGCGAAGGCGAGAATCCATTGCTTCTTCCGCTGATACTGGATCAAATCCAGAGTGACTATGGCCAACCTGGCTTCGAGAGTGAGTTCAGAGCCCATTTCGAAGGGTATTTGTCAGATATCGATGCGGAGACCGCGGGCGCCCAGCAATACGAGAATTGCGACAACATCACGATCGATACGATCGAACAGGCATTCTGGTGCGGTCCCGGGCAGACATGGCCTGCGCAGGAATATAACCATGCCTACATCGATTTCTGGCACCATCTCGATCGGGCGCTGGCGGGAGAAATAGCCGGAGTCAATGTGGATCAGATGACCGAAATGGGGCCGGCAACGATCAACGACGATGCCTGGATTCATCTGTTCGGTCTCGGCAATAGCCCATTCAATGGCATCTCGGTTCATCTCTTTGAGAACACTCTCGGCGTCAGTCCTGTGAACGTCGATCAACTCGGCAGTGACAGGCCGGCGGATGTGCTCGGTGATATTGGAGCGATTGAAATAGACAACTAGTCATCCCGTAGCCTCGTTCCACCCTGCTCGATCGGCGTCATATGAAACCCGATCCGGGTCAACCAATGTACGAATGGATCGTTATTCTGTCATTGGGTATGCCCGGGTAGGGTGCGTATGAAGAACACAACTGTAATCGCGACAAACCGCTTCGGCCTTGGTGCAAAGCCCGGCGACCTCGAGGACGTGGATCGTAACCCGAGTAAGTGGTTGCTTGATCAATTGCAGGGGCCGTCCCGGCTGGCCGAAGACCTGCGCGGCCTGCCGGATTCGTCGACGGTTCTCGTCGACATGCAGAAGCTACGCCGCGAGCAGAGAGGACTGAGAAGTTCTGCGAGTGACGAGCCTGCGCCGGATATCGTCGAGAAATACGGACGAATTGCCCGCCGCAATTACATGGACCAGGTGTTCGCCAGGTATGTGACTGCCGTAGCCAGTGACTATCCGTTTCACGAACGGCTCGTGCATTTCTGGTCGAATCATTTCGCGGTCTCGGCCGACAAGCAGCCGCTGCCGACGATCGCGGGCCTGTATGAGAATGAGGCGATCCGTCCAAACGTGACGGGTAAGTTTGCCGATCTGTTGATCGCGGCCGAGCAACACCCGGCGATGATCCTCTACCTCGACAATGCCCGCTCCGTGGGCCCCGGCTCGCAGTTGGGTTCGCGCGCCAACCGTCGCAACAGGAGTCGTAACTTCGGGCTGAACGAGAACCTCGCGCGCGAGATCCTCGAGTTGCATACGCTCGGTGTCGATGGCGGGTACACGCAAAAAGACGTGACGACGTTTGCCGAAGTGATTACCGGCTGGTCGATTGGCGGCATGAACGACGATGGGCGTTTTGCCGATGGCGAGCCAGGCACATTTGAGTTCCGCGAGATTATCCACGAGCCGGGGCCAAAGACCGTGCTCGGCAAACGTTATTCGCAGAAAGACGTCACGCAGGGCGAAGCCGTCCTGCGCGACCTGGCGGCCCATCCATCCACGGCGAGATTTCTCGCGACCAAGCTTGCGCGTCACTTTGTTGCCGACGAGCCTCCCGTACGACTCGTTGACGCGCTTGCGGCCACCTACCTTGAGACAGGCGGCGACCTCAGTCGCGTCTATGAAGTGCTCGTGCAGTCCAACGAGCCATGGCGCGAGATCCATGCCAAGTACAAGACGCCGCACGATTTCGTCCTGTCGACATTCAGGGCATTCAACCGGGTGCCCGATGAACCCCGGTTTGTCATCGGCGCACTGGACCTGATGGGGCAGACGCCATTTCGCCCGGGGTCACCGGAAGGTTGGCCGGACACGGCCGAACAGTGGGGCGGTGCCGACGGTTTGTTCAAGCGCATCGAGTGGTGTAACACCGTCGCGCGAGTCGCCGGGTCCCGGGCCCGCCCAACACAGCTCGGCGACGCGGTCCTTGGGCCGGCGCTGGGCCCGGATACACGGACATCGATTGCCAGGGCGGAGAGCAAGGTGCAGGGCCTGACACTGCTACTGGCTTCACCTGAATTTCAACGGAGATAGTCATGGTTACGAGAAGGGACCTACTCAGGAGTGCAGGTGCCGGTCTCGCCGCGAGCGTGCTGCCGCATGCCGTTTTCGCAAAGGCCGACACGGACGCGCGTTTCGTCCTCGTCATCCTGCGCGGTGCCGCGGACGGGCTGGCTATTGCCGCACCTTATGGTGATGGCAACTACAGGAAAGTGCGCGGTGAGCTGGCGCTGCCTGCCCCGGGAAGAGACAACGGACTATTGAAACTCGATGGGATGTTTGGTCTGCACCCTTCGCTGGCCGGCGTGCACAGCGAATACTTGAAGGACCAGGCCCTGATCGTTCATGCGGTTGCGAGTCCTTACCGCGAGCGGTCGCACTTCGACGGGCAGGACGTTCTCGAGAACGGCGCGGCCGAGGTAGGCCTGCTGCGCGATGGGTGGCTGAATCGTGCGCTTGCTCCATTAGGTGGCTCGCTTGGGAATGAAGTCGCAATTGCCATGGGAGTGAACACACCGCTCGTCTTGCGCGGCGAGAACTCCGTGACGAGTTGGGCGCCGTCGCGTCTTCCGGACGCCGAGGAGAGCACCATTCGTCGTCTGCAGGACCTGTATGCCAGCGATGAATTCTTCTCCACGAGACTTGTGCAGGCACTCAACTCGCAGGAGACTGCTGGTGGCGAAATGAGCGACCGGCGCATGGGCGGGCGCGGCGGCGAAGCCGAACAGTTGCGAACGATGATGGAATCGACGGCCAGATTCCTGACGGCCAAGAACGGGCCGCGAATCGCGGTCCTCGAAGCCGGTGGCTGGGACACTCACGCGAACCAGGGCGCAGAGACAGGATCGCTAGCGAACAGGCTCGCAAACCTCGATGATGGATTGGCAGCGCTACGGAATGGACTTGGATCGAGCTGGTCCAATACCGTCGTCGCCGTAGTCACCGAATTCGGGCGCACGGTTGAGGTTAATGGCACGCGTGGCACGGATCACGGAACCGGCACAGCGGCGATCTTGCTTGGCGGGGCCGTGAATGGCGGCCGCGTGCTGGCGGACTGGCCGGGCCTACGTAAGTCGGATCTCTACGACGGCCGCGACCTGATGCCGACGACGGATACGCGCAGCGTATTCAAAGGGATTCTGGCCGATCATCTCGACATTCCAGGTGCCCAGCTCGGGCGCTCGGTATTCCCCGATAGTGCCAGCGCACCGCCAATAAAGGACCTGGTTCGCAGCTAGGTGCTGCTCCGCCAGAATCAAAAAGGTGCCAGTCACCCTATTTCTGCGAAATGGGGTGACTGGCACCATATTCGTCGTTACGGCGAGCGTCAGTAGTTGAGTTCGACGCTAACCGACGCGTGGTCCGAGGGCCACAGCCCCGACAGTGTCTTGTCGCTGATCTCCGCATCAAGAACGTTTGCCTTTACCTTCCCCTGTGGAGCCGGGAAGGCGAAGACCAGGTCGATCCGCTCGTAGTGCATTGACGGTGCATTCGACAGGTCGGCAAGTTCGCAGCAAGTGAAGCCCGCAGCTTTGCCGGGCCGCAGGTTCCAGGCGTCCGTCAGACCAAACGGTAACGGAGTGCCGTCGATCAACACGCCGTTCGCGAGTTGCTGGTAGGCAGTCGGCACGCCGATGGGCGACAAGTCGACGGGTGAAGAGTTGAAGTCACCGGCGACAAGTAGTCGCTTCGTCGGATCGAACACGTTGCTGTCCAGAATCGCGAGCCAGAGTTCGGTTGCCTGGGCAGGTTGCAATACGGCTGCAGCCAGGTTTCCGCCCAGCAACTTCACTTCGAGGTGCGTGTTAATGAAGCGATAATCCACGCCGTTGACCGATACATCGACGCCGACAAAACCGCGTTCAATGTTAATCGGCAGTCCCGCTACGGACACGGGCGCCACCGCATTGTAGTTGCAGCCATCCCCAGACGGCCGAAGGCAGTTGAATTCGACGGCCGCGGTCTCGATATCCATGCGCGCCAGGATGACATCGCGGTCGATAACCTGGACAAATATTGGCGGTGCCTCGGGGTCAAGGATGACCGGAATGCCCGGGAGCGGGAGAATCGGCGGTGCCAGTGTCAAGTTCTGGACCTCTGCAGCGACGTAGTACCGATCGCCCAGCGCGGCCATGGTCAATGCAAGGTGATCGTTGAACGCATTGGCAAACAATGCGCACAATCCGGTGCCAAACGGGTCGAGACAATTGAACGCAAACACCTCCTGAAGTGCCACCAGGTGTGGCTGCTTATCCAGAATGGAGTCCGCAAGCGCCTGAACGCGCTCGGGAAAGTTGTTGTTCGACACGTCGATCAGTGCCTGGATCATCGCTGCGTTAACGGCTGCGGGTGTCTCGGCCGTGATTATCGGGTCAAGGTCGGCACCCAGGTACTGGTTCTGGGTCATCACATGGATGTCGGCTTTGGACCCGGCAAGTG
>CAZKZE010000106.1:0-6697 GCA_964557165.1 uncultured Woeseiaceae bacterium | reverse complement strand
GGCAGCCATGGATCGAACTCGACGGCATCGAGGCGCTCCTGCGACATGCCAATTGAAGCGCGGTATTCGAGCCAGCGCGGGTCGTCGCGGATCTCGCGCCATTGGGGATTGTGGATTTCCTGGCGTGATTGACGACCGCTGGGATAGGCCGGCGAAAACAGATGCGAAAACACCTTGTCTGCATCGCCCATCCAGGCCGCAACGACGGCGATTGAATATCGAATATCCTCTTGTTCCTCGCGACTCAATCCGGCCTCGGAAGCGTTTACCAGCATTTCTTCGAGGCGCGCCAGCTTCTCATTGGCCGCCTCTGTCCTTCCCATCGAGTAATCCGCCATCGCAAGATAGTTGAGTTTCTGGACGTCATACTTGCTCGGTGCATCCGCCCAGACATCGGCCACTTTCTCAGCATCGCCGACAAGTATCAGCAGCAGCGAGTAATAGGGCCGGCCACCCATTGCCAGAGCCCGGTATTGCTCTCGTGTCTCCAGCGCACGCTGATAGTCGCCGGGTGAACCACGATACATCAGCGCCTGGGACGTAACTCGACGGACCTGGTGGTTCATCGGATCAATCGCGAGCGCGTGCTCCAGCAAACGCACTGCCACGTCCATCTTGCCTATCTGCATCGCTAACCTGCCAGCCCAGCGTAGTTGCTCCGAATCGGTCAGGTCCTTCTCGAGTGAGAGGAGAAACTGCTCAGCAGCGCCCTCGAGATCGCCTTTGAGATCCAGGTTAAAGCCCCTGCTTGCTTCAAGATAACCGCTGTCAGGAGCCAGCTTCACGTATCTCAATTCCAGGGCCGCCGACAGCGCACTTGCCTCGTCCCGGGGAATCAGGCCATCGTAGCCTCTATACCACTCGGAATGGGCCATCCATTTGACAGCCTCAGGATAGTCGGGGTCGAGCTCGAGCGCTTCTTTGGCCAGGGCGTACATCCTGGCCCCCGTGTTCTCGTCACGAACCTGGAAAATCTCGCTCACCTGTTCCAGCAACGCGACCACTCTCGGATTCACGTTGCGCGACTGTGGAAGAACTTCGTCCAGCTCGATCCTGAGGTTGTGCAGGACATTCCTCGCGATATCGTCCTGGATCCGGAACACGTCGTCGACCTCGCGTTCGTAAACGTCCGTCCAGAGCTGGGTACCCGTCCTTGTCTCGACCAGTCGAGCGGTGACCCGCACACGGTTGCCGTCCTGACGCACGGAGCCCTCGAGCAAATGACCGATGTTGAGCTCGCCCCACAATTCCGCCATGCCCATGCCTTGTTGCTCAAGCAGGTTCGACGAATACTGCGCGATGACACGCAGGTCGCGAATCGTGCCAAGCAGGTAGCGAATCTCATCAGTGACGCCGTTGGCGAAATGCTGTTGCTCCGGGTCGGAACTGCGAATGTCAAAAGGCATGACGGCAATCGACCGCTCGCCGTAAAACCCCTCGTCGATTTCGGGCCCGGTCAGGACAAACTTGTCGACGGCAAAATAGGAAACGGCAAGCAGCAGTACGACGACAATCGCACGATCGATATTGCGTGTGTTTACTACGCGCGCACTTGCACTTGTTTCAGCATCACGCTTCAGACCATCGGGTGTGAGCTCAAATATCCAAGCGCCTATGACTGCGGGGACAAAACCGATACCGAGGATAATGACGGTGATTCTGACTGCCCGGTCGGTGAAGCCGAAGGCCGGGAAGATTGTCTCGATGACCTGGATGACCAGCCAGGCTGCCACAACATACGCGGTAGCCACGCGAATGACGTTACGGCGTTTGAGCTCCTGGTACAGGGACATATTTGCTCACGTCTATAACTGGTACAGCATCGGCAGGACCAGCGAAAAGCCGATCCACATAATTATAGTCAACGGAATGCCGACTCTGAGGAAATCGCCAAACTTATAACCACCGGCCGTCATCACGAGCAGGTTGGTCTGATAACCGTAAGGCGTTGCGAAACTCATATTTGCTCCGAACAATACCGCAAGAATAAACGGTTCGGCACTGACGCCGAGTTGCGCCGCGATGCTGATGGCGATCGGCGTACCAATGACCGCGGCCGCATTGTTCGACACGATATTGGTCATGACCGTCATAAGCAGCATGAACGCACTGAGAATTAGCGGTGCCGGCAGCCCGGACGCGCCGTTGACGAAAGACAACGCCAGGAAGTCCGCCATGCCAGTGCCGAGCAATGCCTTGCCCAGTGCCAGCGACGTCACAATGATCATGACGACTGGAATCGACAGCGACGAAGCCGCATCGCGCCAGCTCAGGCAACCCGTGGCAATCATCAGCCCCAGGCCAATCAGGGCGCTGACGGAGATCGGCAGAACACCTGTTGCTGCCGCGGCAACGACGAACCCCATAATGAACAAGGCGCGCTTGGCGTGGTGCGTCTGCGGGAGGTCGGTCGTGCCATCAAGCACGAGCATCGTGCCCGAGTCTTTTAGCTGCGCGATAGCTTCGCGGGTTCCCTGCACCAGCAGCACGTCACCGGCACGCAGGCGAATCAGGTTCAGGTCACCGGTCACCTGCGAGCTCGGTGCGCGTGCACGATGCAGGGCCAGCGGCAGCAGGCCGTAACTGGCCGTGAATCGGGCGGCCGCGAGACTGCGCAGATGCAGCGGGGAACCGCGTGTGACGACGACTTCCGCGAGCTGTTGCCCTTCGGCTTTAAGCGGCGTGTCTTCATCGACCGGGTGTTCATTGTCGCTCAGGTTAAAGAGGGTGGTACCGAGCAGCTGTTCATAGTGCTTCAGGTTCTCTGGCGAGTCTTTTACAAACAGGCGATCGCCGGGCTGAATGATGACCGACGGCAACTTCGCCAGGAACAGTGACTCCGAACGCTGGATCTTGTCGATGCGCAGATTGCCATCCGCCTTGGCGAGAACCTCGGACAGAGACTTGCCGTCAGCAAACCCGCCTTCCTTGACGTGCAGCTGCGCGCTGAAGATTCGTGGTGTCGTATCCGCCATGGGCGGCGTGCGATCCGGCAGCATACGTGGCGCGACGAGCCACAGGAACAGCAAGCCAACGCCACCGACAATCGCGACCGGCAGCACCCACTCGAACA
Source organism: uncultured Woeseiaceae bacterium (assembly GCA_964557165.1). GTDB lineage: Bacteria > Pseudomonadota > Gammaproteobacteria > Steroidobacterales > Woeseiaceae > UBA1847. Next base: position 3,624 of record CAZKZE010000106.1, on the reverse strand, counting down.
TGCTGAACTCGTGCATGCCCATATCGCGCGAAATACCAACGACGAGAAGATTGGTCGAGGTACCGATCGTCGTCGACATGCCGCCGACAATGGTCGCCAGGCCCATCGGCATCATGACGCCCGATACCGGGAACTTCGATCGTAGCGAGGCGCCGACGATGATCGGCATGAGTAACACGACGATCGGCGTGTTGTTCATAAACGCGCTCAGGATCGCGCCGGCTACGAGCGTGATGAGCAATGCAGCAACAGGGCGTGACGACCACGCGCGGCCAACGATAGTCACAAGTGGCTGCAACGCACCTGTCGTTTCGAGCGCCTTGCCCACCATCATGAGCGCACAAATCGTAATCAGAGCTTCGTTGCCGAAACCGGCGAAGAAATCGATCGGGCCGACAACAACGTCCCCATCCCGCATATAGGGGAACAGAGTGAAGCCGGCTGTCAGGAAAATCAGGATTGTCAGCGACGACGACTCGAGCGGTATGTTGTCGCGCGTAAACAGGTACAACGCAACGACGGTCAGTATCAGAACCGCAATGCCGTGTGCGTCTGGTGTAATGGGCTGCAAAGCGTCCCCTTGCTGCTCTGCTCAAGGACGGTAGACCGTATCCCAGATCACACCTGTTTCGCAATCAGTGAGATATCCCGGGAATGCCGCAGAACGGCGCTTACGCGTGTATAGAAGCTTTTGAATTCATTGACGTTCCAGTGACTGATATCAACGTCGCGACGATACGAAACCGAATTCGCGCAAGCGAGAACCGGGAGCAGATTCAGGTAGCGCAGATCGGCCTGCCCGCACCGCGGAAAGACATCCCACGGCGACAGTGTCAGGAGGTTGCGGTGGCGCAAGGCGTTGTCAGCCACGGCGCGACGCCAGCGCGCATCCATTTCCTCACCGTGCCGCATCACACCTGCGCCTGCGACGTCGAGAGCGGGACAGTGGCCGTTTCGTTCAGCCAGGCCGCGCGAAGCACTGGCGAGCGTATTGAGGACATGAGTCGCTATCGTGCGCACGTTGCGAAGCGCAACAATAGACGAGGGATCGACCTCGCGCCTGGCAACGACATCACCAAAGCCGCGCACGAATATCGCTAACCGCCTGTTGAGCCAACTGTCGTGGCGCTGCGCCTGGCTCATCCAGTTACCAACGTCGTGACGCTGTTCGCCCTCTTCCACGCGAGCGTGCAAAGCAGCATCCAGTGAGGCGAGCCGCAACTCGCCCTCGTCATCGAGGTAGTTACATAAATCAACCTGCAGCGGGACCCATGCGGAGTGCTCGGGCACCTGCGCCTGCATTGGCACAACGACCGCGGACGCGGCCTCGTCGGCGAGTAGCGGACATGGTGACGAAACCACCGCGGGAAGGACCGCGGTAATCGGGGCGAGGTCCCGCATTTCCCACAGGCGCTGCCACATCAGCGCCGACTGTCGCGGCGTAACCTCCTTGTCCGCATCCACAACAAAGTACATACGAGGCAGTTTGCCGAATACGGTCTCTCGATGGGGCCGACGTTAATGGGCGGCTTGCCCAGTTATGGTGCACGTGCAGGGCTGGTACGCGCCGCTGCACAGGTGTACCTTTGCACGGTCGTACAACATTGGGGCCCGAACATGCCGTCTTTTGACGTAGTCAGCGACTTTGACGCGCACGAAGCGCGCAATGGCGTCGACCAGGCAAATCGCGAAGTAACAACGCGATTCGACTTCAAAGGCACGGGCTCGAAATACGAGCTCGACGGAGAGGTGATTGCGCTGACCACGCAGTCCGATTTCCAGCTCAAGCAGATGATGGATATCCTCCACCAGAAGCTGTCGAAGCGTGGCATTGACATTGGCTGCCTGGACGAGCAGGAACCCGAGTTCTCGGGCAGCGAGGCACGGCAGAAAGTAATCATGCGACGCGGCATCGACACCGATCGCGCGCGCAAACTCGTGAAGCAGATCAAGGGTGCGAAGATGAAAGTCCAGGCCGCTATCCAGGGCGATAAGCTGCGCATCAGCGGCAAGAAGCGCGACGACCTGCAGTCTGTCATCGCAATGCTCAAGAAAACCGATATCGGCCTGCCACTCCAGTACGAGAACTTCCGGGACTAAGGCAAGCAGGACCAGCGCCAGGCGAAAACAATTGAACACCGGTATTCACAAGTCGTTACGACGCCAGGACATCACGTTCGAGGAAAAAGACCAGTCGCTGCGTGATGACGTGCGCACGCTGGGTGCGATGGTCGGCGACCTCATACGCGAACAGAACGGTGACGACCTCTTCGAGATGGTCGAGAACGCGAGACTGCGCGCCATTCGCCGGCGCGAAGGAAACGAGAAGCCCGGTGAAGAGCTGTCTACGCTTATCAAGGACCTCGACCCGAAGATTGCCTTGCAGCTGGTCCGTGGTTTCTCGACATACTTCCAGATGGTTAACACCGCGGAGAAAGTGCACCGCATTCGCCGGCGGCGTGACTACCTTCGCGACGTCGCCATTTACCAGCCCGGCGGTCTCGAAGACACCCTGATCAAGTTGAAGGCATCAGGGATGACGATTGACGATTTGCAGGCGCTACTTGATTCAATGTCGATCGAGCCCGTGTTTACCGCGCATCCCACCGAATCCACACGGCGAACGATCCTTCGCAAAGAACAGAACATCGTCAAACATCTCGTTGACCTGCTGAACCCGACGATGACGCCGCAGGAAACGACGGCCGCGTTGCAGAACATACGCATGCTCGCGACAACGGGCTGGCAGACGGCCGAGCACCCGGCCGAACAGATGATGGTGGCCGACGAACTGGAGCACGTGCTGTTCTTCGTGACCGACGTACTGTATCGCGCCATGCCGCCGTTCTACGAAGACATTCGTGCGGCTGTCGATCGCATCTATGGCGAAGACAGCAAGAAGCTTGAAATCCCAAACCTCCTGCATTTCGCTTCCTGGGTTGGCGGAGACATGGATGGCAACCCGAACGTCAATGCGAAGACGATCCGCGCAACGCTGGCGCGGCAGCGCTCACTGATCCTCGACCTGTACTACAAAGAATGCGCCACGATCTCAGCAAAGCTGAGCCAATCCAGTGACTGCGCGACCTTTGGCCAGGGCATGCTGGACAAGATCGAGGAGTACCGTGGCATATTTCCAAATGCCTACCACGCGGTTCCGGCGCGTCACCGCGAGATGCCGTATCGCGTGTTCCTGCGGCTCGTACAGCAGCGCCTGCAGTCGACCTACGACGACGATATCTTTCCCTACGAGAAAGTCGGGCAGCTGATCGAAGACATCGAGCTGATCGCCGAAAGCCTGTCCTGTAACAAGGGACGACACGCCGGGCTGTTCGTCGTCCGGCGCCTGTTGCGCCGCATCCGCACATTCGGTTTCCACATGGTCACACTCGATGTGCGACAGGACGCCGAAGTTCATCGCAAGGTGGTCGGCGAGTGTCTTGGCGAGGAAGGCTGGATGGAATTCTCGGCCGAGCAGAGAGCGGAACGCATCATTGAAGCACTCGACACACGCGAGAACGCGCCGATGACGCTGAGTACCCGGGCGCGCAAGACGATCGCGGTATTCCAGGCCATCGCGTTTTGCCGGCGGAAATACGGGAAGCGGGCGATCGGCACGTTTAT
>CAZKZE010000105.1:0-6970 GCA_964557165.1 uncultured Woeseiaceae bacterium | reverse complement strand
GGAAAGCCGCCATGTGATCAATCCTGGTTGCCGTCTTTACGAGCTGCTCCGGACCCACACGGGTTTCCAGTCCTTCCGTCAGGTCGACCAGGCCGTCCGTGGGGTCTTCTTCAGGATCGAGCTGGTAGATGCGACCCGCGATCTCAAGGTAGTCGCCTTTCTCGAGCCCTTCGACCGGCTCGAGTTGCAAAGTCCGGCTACCAACGTCAGCGAAACTTACGATAGTGAAATCGAGAGCCGCGTCTGCAGGTTCCTCGAGCACAAGCATCCCGTCCGGAGCCTGGTCGATACGATCTCCGTCGCCGTCTGCCGATACGAGGAACGACAGCCGAGCGGGCGTCAGTCGCGTATCACGGCTGGTCTCGAACACTACCTCGCCGTTATCGCTCGACGCGCTTACCTGGACCCCCGCAGCTGCGAAAACTGGTGTGTCGGTCTTGTCATTGAGCAGAAAAACAAGCGGCACCTCCGCCGGTACCGGTGCGTCCGCGGGGATATCCAGCATGTTGTAAAACTCGACGCTGTCCTTGCGCGGGGTCCTTGCGACTCGCTGCGTGACATGTGCGCCCATGCGGGATGCAATTCGCAGCAGCGCATCGCCGAATTCGCCATCGACACCGGCGCCTTTCCAGCCTGGCACCATCGAGGCTGCCAGTCGCTTGAACTCGGCATAGAGTTCGCTGGCCGTACGGGCGTCTGAATCGGGATGCGGGGCAACCATCGCTACGAACCCTCTTTGAAATAGAAGGGGTAGACGAAGTTTCCGGTCTGGTTCGTGTCGCGAATGAAGTAGTCAATTCCAATTCCAAGCCGGCCTCGCAAGGCGTCGCTTTGGTCAACGCTCACATTCGTTACTTCGATACGCGGCTCGTAGCGGCGCAATGACTCTTGCACAAGTCGTTGTACTTGCGCTATGAGGCCCGTGTTGATCGCACGAAATACCAATGTGTGAATGCCGCAACCGAAATCAGGGCGCATGACTCGCTCACCGGGTGCCGTGGACAGAATGAGGAAGATCGATTGCTCAACATTAGCGACACCCGACACGGCAGCGATCCGGCCTCGATCGACCTCGAGATAGCCGAGCACGGTCTTGAGCGGCTGCTCCTGGTGCTCCGGGATAGGGAACGCCCAGCCGCGTCCGAGGAATGCCTGTTCGTCCGCCGACATTGTCGCTCAGCCTATGAGTACCGTCATTTCGCCCATCGCGATCGTATTGGGCGGTCCCACCTCGACAATCGAGTCACCGAGGCGGGCAGCTGGAAGGTTATTTATGAACACTGTGGTGCTACCCATCGCGACGACGCCGCCGACGTGCGGCACGACGCCTGTCACGAGGGGGCAGGTATGAAAGTCTGCGGCCGCACGCCACGCGGGCATGCCGCCGATAAACACGTCAGTGCTTCCCGGTCCCGGACTCAATGGCGTGCCGTGACTGGTTGTATCGCTCACTCTCGCGGCTGGTTGTCCCATCGCTACTCCTAGTTGATCTGCACCATGGCGCCCTTGATAGTCATCGTCGCCGACGACTTGAACTCTGCGGGCCCTCCGGACTTGATCTTCACGCCGGTCGTACCCTCGAGCTTCAGCTCGCCCTGGCTGACGATTGATACGGTGTTGGACCCCGACTGGATCTCGAACTGGTTGCCGTTTTCGTCCTTGACGACGATGCCCTGGTCATCCATGTAGAGCTCCTTGCCATCCGCCAGCGCTAACTTGATCGACGGCGGATCGCCGTCAAAAAACGTCAGCTCCGAATCGGCGCGAGTCTTTATCTGGCGAATGTCGTTCTGGTTATCGTCGTTGGTGGCGGGTGGCGGCATGTTGCCGCTCCAGACACAGCCGATGACACAAGGGTGCGTCAGGTCGCCCATTTCGAAACCGCATAACACTTCCTCGCCGACACTCGGCAGGAAATAGACGCCCTGGTTCGCGAGCGCCATGGGCACCGCCACACGCGCCCAGAAACTGTCTTGTTCTTCGGGCTGCCACGGCAAACGGACGCGGACCCGTGCAAGACCGTCCGGGTCCTGGTTATCGGTTACGACTCCAACGGCGAGCCCACGCAGACCGCCATCTGTTTCACGATCGGCCTCACTGCCTGCGCTTTGAACCAGCATGTCCATCATACGGAGGTCTCCTGAACGCTGAACGTCGTGCGGTAGCCGGAACCATCAACCTTGTGCTTCGCGCCGTTGACGTAATAGGTTTTGCTGAACGGCGCGCCGAGCGCGGTCAGCTCGATATTCATGTCTGGCAGGATGTCGGGCAGGCCGATACTTTCGCCGTCGCCTGTCACGAACTCCTGACTCTTTTCCTCGAGGATTGCGCGAGCGCGTTGTTGCGCTTCTTCGACTGTATGCACAGCCGCGCGCACACGCATGACTGGCTCGGTGTCTACAGCTGCGGCAACGCGTTCCGATCCGCTTTCGGCGTTCGAATCGACGCCGCTCGCGTCGTTTTGTGATGCGCGGCCAATAATCGTGTCGCCTGTCTGGGCCGATCGGCCGAGCACTTCCACCGTCTTCACCTGGCTTGCGATATTCGCATCGGGATTGAACTTCAGCAGGCCCTGCCCCAACGGCAGCTTGATATCCGCGGTCGCTGTGTTGTTCCGCGGACCGAAATAGAACGTGTCATCGCGCACGTAGAAAGTGACGCCATTACGCTCCGCGAGCTTGTTCAGGAACGCGATATCCGCTTCCTGGCTCTGGTCGATGCGCGCCTGAACGGTCTCGGTCGACCGAATGTCAGTCGAAAGTCCCGTCACGTCGACTAATTCGGCAACGGCATCGCTATCCGGAACGCCCTCCCACTGCCGCGTGTTCTTGCCGTTCACGAGCGAATACAGAGGATCATAGCCAGATATGCTCAGCTCTGGCGTTGCGCCATCGGCGTAACTCGTGCTGATTTCGGTGATCATTCCGTGAAGCATCGATTCGAGGCTCGACGGATCTCCGTAGCCGAACTTGATCTCGACCGGGCTGCCAAACTCGAACAACTTGATGAGATCGATCGGGTCGCCGCCACTCTTTGCAACAAACGCCCGGCTCTTCCAGTCGAACGCGTTTGCGACATTGAAACTGAAGCGGCCAGGCGTTTTCTCCTTCAGGTCGACCTCTACACTGGTCACTGTGAGGTACAGGTCACGCACGAGATCCTGACCGCCAACGGCGACCGTGAACGCCGGGACGTAGTAGTCACCGTATTGCTTCTCAAGTTCGCTGAGTTTCATCGTCAATCTTCGGTGGTACGAGGAGCGATGTTCCTTGCGGCACCATCCTCGGATTGCTTATGCGGTTCTCTCGTGCGATTCGACGCCATTCGTTCGGATCGCCGTATTCCCTGGCAGCGAGCGCCCATACCGCGCCATCGAGTGAGCGTAGCTTGGTCTTGTCCGATGATTCGAGACGTGGGTTCTCAAGTTGCTCATTGAGTGGTCGGTACTGCTTGAAGCTAATGCTCGCGGTTGCGCGGACGGGCGTGCCGTCGGCATCGAACATCGTGAAGCGCTGTGACAGCGATTCAATGACGGCCTTGAAACTGAACGTGCCCCAGCTGAACTCGACCGGCGGTGGCGCATGCAAGTCCGGATCAATAGCCAGCAGGTCGGTCAGCTGCTTCACGCGCGCCGCAACGTTCGCGCCGCTCCGATCCGTCCATTGGTCGAACAGCAACTCCATCGACAGCACCTGTGTCTGGCCGTTGACGAACTGCAGGATCGGGTTGCTCAGCCCGGGTAGCGACGTTTCCTGGAAGTTGTTACTGATCTCGTAGGTGTATTCGGCGGGGTTGAACAGCACGTCGATCGGTCCGGCCGAGGCAATGTTGCCGGCGAGAGCCGTGATTTGCGCCTTTTCAAGTTGCTGTGCCAATTCGATCTCCTATAACAGCCCGCGACGTTCGCGCTCGATGAACATCTGTTTACGAATCTTCCGCAAGACGTCGTCGCTTAGCCGGTTGACGTCGACGGCTGCCGGCGGCTTCTCCGCCATAACAGGCGCGGGTGCGATCTCCGGCGGCGTGAGGTTCTGTTGCGCCCGGTACACGACCTCGACGGGCCGGATATGCCTTTCGACATGCGTGACCGATTCCCGAAATCGAATGTTCTTTTGGCGTAACTCGTGTGTGACGTTGTGCCGGTATTTCTGGCTCATGACGGTTTGATTGCTTACGGTTCGCCGTCGATCCATTTGTACGGTTCGCCTCGAGAAGTGCGACGACAAGGTCGTCGTCAACTGCGACACCCTGCGCCTCCACCTGTTGACATGCCGGCTCATGACACGACTCTCGATAAGCTGGTGACGGAATATGTGCTCCCTATGATTCCGTCGATTGGGAAATCTCAACGAGCCTGCCCGGCGAGGGGCTGACCGACTCGGGACACGTTGTGGCACGTTCCGTTCATCGGCATTCAATGGTTGCGCGGCCAGGTTTGAGCTGACGGGTTTCGAGCGTCGCTCCGCGCTCGGCTGCCGACGATCCGGGGTAGCGCTCAAACGAAGGACATCGCGTCTCCCGGACACAAGCTGCACAGAAGGCGCGGCCGGAAGCATAATTTGCGTCGTTCGCCGCGATTCAAACTCGCGCTGCCTGGCCACGATTGTCGCCGATCGAAAAACCGTGAGCTTCGGCCAGGGTCGACGCCTGTTGCATCGCATAGGCCGCAAGCTCTCGCGAATTGCCCGCCTCGCTGCATGTGCGGCGACCTCGAGGGAGAGTCGAAGTGAGAAGTTGACGACCGATTGCGCGAGCCGCTGGATAAAATTCTGTACCAATGGAGTTTCGGAGCGCTCCCGGTACACGAGGCGCAGTGGCCTGATTCGCAGTGACATCCGCTTATGTAGATGACGTAGCGGGCGCAACCCGGCAATCGCCAGCGGTTGGCGATGCGGTATACGTTGCTTTGATAATCTCGTTTCGATCATTGCCTGGTCAGCCCGTGATGTACAAATTCGACCGACTCCGTCGCGATGCCGTTGGACATGGCATCGAGCTCGGAAACCGTCCATTTCGATGGAAACGCACTTTCGAGAATCCAGCGCCAGGCTTCCGCGCCTGTATCGTCAAACAAGACAACGGAAATCGTCTGTCGTGCAACGGAACCGTTGATGACGTTCTGGTGCCAGTCCCATAACTCGGTATCGGCCAGGCCGCGTTTCAGCGTCAGTACCGGGTATGTCGTCAACGTTACGAGCTGGTGCTCGAAATGATTGACGCCGCCTTCCCGGTACGGCTCTATGGTGCAACTCCGCTCCAGCCCGCCTGCGGTCTGGAAACCGGCTTGTTGAATCCCGCTTATCTCCAGGCCGAACCGGTAGGCTCGATAAGGATCCGCTCGTTCCGTCATTGGACCCTCACATCAGCTCGATCGATTTCTTGGGCGCCTCGTCGAGGCGCCGATTGATCGAAGAAATCTGCTCGCACCATCGCCGCCTTTCCGGATGCTCCAACCCAAGCAACTCGTTGAAAGACCAATGGAAGTGATACGCGACAAAGGCCATCTCCTCATACAGCTGCGTCAGGGGATAGCCTCTCAGGCTTCCCCCATTACGCCGAACTCCTTGCCGCTGCCATTCGGCACGATCGTCATGCTCGGCTCCGGTTGCTCAACCGCTTCGCCATCGCTTCCGTTTATCGACTCGTAGAGGCCCTGCAGGTAATTCAGGTCGCTCGCATAAAGACCTTCTATGGTCTTGGTGTTGATATCAGTCAGGTTGCCGAGTCGGGTAATAACGCGGGACAGAACGATGACGGTCAGGTATGCCGGGTTTTGCTGTACGCGTGAATCCTTTAGAGGCAGGATTTCATCCGCAGCGGTGGCGAGTCGCATGACGCCTTCACGATGCAGGATGCCTTCGCTGTCGAGGTAGCCCTTGGGCAGTTTGAACTCAACTTCCGTTTGAAAAACCATGTCTTATCTCCAATCCGTTACTGGATGCGCCGAATGCCTTCGTTGCATAGCTCGAGCGTATCGATCGCCGCCTCGTTGCCGGTTGCATTGAGGTCACTGGGGTCGTACTTGCAGGGCCATGCGCGAATGATCTCGAACGCCGCTTTTTCTTCACCGGCTTCGTTCTGCACTCGGACGACAACGCTCTTGCGAACGTCGCTTAGCGCCGTGGCATCGTCCACCACCATCTGGTGCCAATCTGCCAATTCGGTGGAGTCTGTGATTCCCCACTTCAGCACGATGTTTGCGTACTTGTTGAGGCCATTTAGTTTGCGAACGGTCGTTATTTCATCTCCTTCCCGATACTCGATGGGATCCGTCGACAAATCGCCCATCGTGACCTCCGAGAAACCCGCCTGGTCCAGCGAATCTATCTCGAGTCGATAGCGAAAATTTCTTAGGGGATCTTGTCGTTCCATTACTGATGTCTCCTGATCTGTACGATAAATTCAGGTATTAACCAAAGGCGCTTAGCTCTTGGCTTCCTGGGTCTTCTGGAAGACGCGGAAAATCACGAACTCCGCCGGCCGAACCGGCGCGATTCCTACTTCGATAATCAAGCGACCATTGAGGATGTCGTCAGTCGTCATGGTTTCGTGTCCGACTACCACGCTGAACGCTTCCTCTTCCTTGTCACCGAACAACGCACCTTCCCGCCATTGAGTCCGCAGAAACAGCGTTACCGTTTGCTGGACCCGCGCCCACAGTTTCTGGTCGTTAGGCTCAAAGACGACCCATTGCGTGGAGTTGTAGATCGAGTGTTCGAGGAAGATGAACAGTCTTCTAACGGAGTTGTACATCCACAGGCCGTCACTGGATAACGTTCTGGCACCCCAGATGCGAATGCCGCGCCCGGGGAATCGGCGAATGCAGTTCACGCCGCGGGGGTTCAGGATTTCCTGCTTGCCATGGTCGATGTCGAACTCGAGATCGAGCGCCCCGGCCACCGTCTCGTTTGCAGGTGCCTTCCACACGCCGCGAGAGTTGTCGCTGCGCGCGTAGATACCGCAAGCAAAG
>CAZKZE010000104.1:0-7291 GCA_964557165.1 uncultured Woeseiaceae bacterium | reverse complement strand
CCGGCGGGGTCCTGCAAGATGAGTTTCTTATAGTCATCGACATAGCCGATGACACCGAAAGACAGTGTGACGAACAGTACGACCCACACGTACAGGTTCTCGAGATTCGCCCAGAGCAAGGTGCTTATCGAGATCGCTGCAAGAATCAGCGTGCCGCCCATCGTAGGCGTGCCAGCTTTGAGCAGGTGCGTTTCGGGACCGTCATCACGTACCGGCTGGCCAAGCTGGTTGACCTGCAGACGCTTGATCATGCGCGGGCCGATAATGAACGAGATCACGAGCGCCGTCAGTGCGCCCATAATGGCGCGCATCGTCAGGTAGTTGAATACGTTGAAGCCGGATTCAAACTGCGCGAGGTACTGGGTGAGATAGAGCAGCACGATCAGGCCTCCTTTCTCACAGCAATCGGCTCGCGCAACGCATCGACAACGCGTTCCATGCGCATCGAGCGCGATCCTTTGACCAGTACGTTGACATCCGCTGTCAGCGCTTCGCTGAGTTCGTCGACAAGTATTTCGATCGACCCATACCAGCGAGCGCTCTCGCCGAAGCCTTCGACAGCACTGCTGGCCAGGTCGCCGTACGCGAACAAGCGGTCCACACCGCTTGCCCGCGCGGCTTCTCCAACCTCGCGATGCAATTCGCTCGCATCGTCCCCGAGTTCCTTCATGTCCCCAAGCACCAGCCAGCTTTCGCCAGGCAGGGCCGACAGGAATTCTGCCGCCGCAATAACAGATAGCGGATTAGCGTTGTAACTGTCATCGAACAGCGTCGCGCCGTGCACGCCACGGACTGGCTGCAGGCGGCCGGCCACCGGGCTGACGGCCTCAAGTCCGGTTCGAATATCATTGAGCGAAATGCCGAGCGCATGCGCGACCGCCGCTGCGGCACACGCGTTCCGAACGTTGTGTACGCCGACCAGCGGCAGCGCAACGACGACGTGCTCATTCGGGACGCGCAAACTGAAGTTCGTGCTGCTCGCACCGGCAACGATGTCGTCCGCACGGACGTCCGCCGCTTCATGGAACCCGAAACTGAGGCAGGTAACGTCGCTGACCAGTGATGCCCAGTAGTCGAAAAACGGATCGTCGGCATTCAATACCGCTACCTGTGGGCGTTTCGCGTCCTGCAGGATCTCTCCCTTGGCGCGCGCCACCCCGTCGATCGAACCAAAGCCCTCGAGATGCGCAGCACCCGCATTCGTAATGACGACCACATCGGGGCTGGCCAACGAAACCAGGTAGGCAATTTCACCGACGTGATTCGCGCCCATCTCGAGCACCGCGTAGCAATGCGTTTCGTCGATGCGCGTGAGCATCAACGGCATGCCGATATCGTTGTTCAGGTTCCCTTGCGTGGCCAGGGTCGGCGCTTGCTGCTTGAGACAAGCAGCAATCAATTCCTTGAGCGTCGTCTTGCCGTTGCTGCCAGTTATGCCAACCACGGTCGTATCGTGTTCCTGTCGCCACGCAGCGCCAAATCGACCGAGTGCCGCTTTGGCGTCGTCCACGACTATCTGTGCAGCCTCGTCGTTGACATGACTCGATACGACGGCGGCGGCGGCGCCTTGCTCTCTGGCGACACCAACGTAGTCACGCCCATCGAAGTTCGGCCCTTGCAGGGCGAAAAACAGCTGGCCCTCGCGGATCGTCCGCGTGTCGGTGCTGACACCCTCGAAGGATCGATCACTGCCGTGCAGTTCGCCCTGCATCGAGTTAGCGGCCTGGGAGAGAGTCCCGATCACTGAGCCCCCTCGTTCACGGCGAGCGCCTTTTGGGCGACCGCGTAGTCGGAGAACGCGACGCGTTCACCGTTCAATTCCTGGTAGTTCTCGTGGCCTTTTCCAGCGATCAGCACGACGTCGTGGTCGCGAGCCTGCTCGATCGCCCAGGCAATTGCGGCAGCGCGGTCTTCAATGACCGTCGCCTCGTCCACGTGTGACAGACCGGCAAGTATGTCGACGATAATGTTTTGTGCATCTTCCGAGCGCGGGTTATCCGTCGTAATGACAACTCGATCGCTGTACCGTTCGGCCACTTCACCCATCTGCGGGCGCTTGCCTTTGTCGCGATCGCCACCACACCCGAAGACACACCAAAGCGTGCCGCGACAATGTGCACGCAATGCCCGCAATGTGGCCTCCAGCGCATCCGGCGTGTGTGCATAATCCACAAAAGCGGCGGGGCCATCTATGGCCACGCGCTGCAATCTTCCGGGTGGCGCACTAAGTTGCGTCATGACGCCGCACGCGGCGTCCAGCGGCACACCTTTTTTGAGTAGCAAGGCCAGCACGAGTACCGCGTTGGCGATGTTGAAATCGCCCGGCATCTGTAGCGTGAAACGTCCCTCACCCCACGAGCTGACGAATGCGACGTTGAAGCCCTGCTCTGTCGTAACGACGGAGCGGACGAAAACATACGGGCACCCGTTTGGGGCGCGATCGAGGCTCGTCGAAACAGCGACGGCATCCCGCCCGCATTGCGCCGCAAGTTGCGCACCGTATTCCGAGTCGAGATTAATGATTCGGTCTTTTGGATCGCACTCGAGAAACAGCCGTGCCTTGCTCTGGAAGTATTCGCGCATGTCAGCGTGGTAGTCGAGATGGTCGCGCGTCAGGTTGGTAAACATCGCCGTATCGAAGCGGACGCCATCCACCCGCCCTTGTGCCAATGCATGCGATGACACTTCGATCGCTGCGCTGGCCGCTCCTTCCGCGACGAATTCGGCAAGATGGCCATGCAGCTCGATTGCTGCCGGCGTCGTCATGCCTGCCGCGCCCTCAATCGAACCAATGCCGTGGCCCAGCGTTCCCAGGTAGGCGCAGCTTTCCCCAAGAATCTCCCGGGCCTGGGCAATCATCCACGCCACGGTTGTTTTGCCGTTGGTGCCGGTCACGCCGATAACGTTCAAGTGCTCCGACGGACTACCGTAATAGCGATTGGCAATCTCTCCGAGTTTGCCGGCCAGGTCGTCTACCGCGACGGTTGGAATGCCGGTCTCTCCCGGGTCAGTGCCGGTCGATGCATCCCACGCAATCGCGCACACGCCAGCCTGTTTCGCCTGCTCCACGTAGTCGAGCCCGTGGCTGCTCATGCCCTGCACCGCCAGGAACAGGAAGCCCTCCTGCAGCAGACGGCTGTCGCTGGCGATACCCTGCAACGAAATCTCGGGCGCATCCGCGTAGCCCGGCAGCAAATCAGCAAGAGCGGGAGCAGCAGTCATGTACTCGGCCGGCATGCTCATTGGTTCTCTGGCCCGGCCGCCATGGCTTGCATGACGCTGTTTGGATCACGCGCCAGCGTGGCGTCAGGAGCGACCGCGAGCAGGCGCAGCGATTCCGACATGACGTTCGCAAATACCGGCGCGGCGACATCGCTACCGTAATAGAGTTCGCCGCCGGGCTCATCGATGACGACGACGGTTGCCAGGCGCGGATCACTGGCCGGCGCAAGGCCGGCGAAAATCGAGATGTACTTGTCTTCGGAATACCCGCCGGTAGCAAACTTCACGGCCGTCCCTGTCTTGCCGGCAATGCGGTAGCCGTCGACGGCCGCCTTCGTTCCGGTCCCGCCGGGACGGACAACTTCTTCGAGCATCCGCCGCACGGCCGCCGCAGTGTCCGGACTGATTACCTGGTCGCCCTGGTTCGGCTGATCCAGCGCAACCAGCGAGATCGGCCGCATGCGGCCGCTGTCGCCGATTGCTGCATAGGCCTGTGCGAGCTGTAGCGGCGTGACCGAAATGCCGTAACCGTAGGCCAGTGTCGCCTGGCTGATCGGCCGCCAGTTGCTGAAGTGAGTCAGCATGCCGGCAGACTCGCCCGGGAATCCGCTGCTGGTTAATTCGCCGAGGCCGAACTGCGTCATCGTGTCCCACAACTGGTCCGGCTGCAGCGTCATCGCCAGTTTGGTAATGCCGACATTGGATGAACGAGCCAGGATTGTCGTCAGGGAAACGCGACCGAGATTGCGCGTATCTTCGATTTTCTTTGGGCCGACGACGATGAATCCGGGCGCCGTATCGATGATGCTGGATGGCCGGTACTGACCGCTCTCGAGCGCGGCCGCCACGACGAGTGGTTTCAGGCTCGATCCAGGCTCGAAGATGTCGGTAATGGCGCGGTTACGATAGCGTTCCGCAGCGAACTGCGCGCGATCATTCGGGTTGTAGGTCGGCTGATTGACCATCGCCAGTACTTCACCCGTCTTCACGTCCAGTACGACGATGGAGCCCGAACGCGCATTGTGTGTCTTGATCGCGGCCTTGAGCGTGCGGTAAGCAAGGTACTGCAGCCGCAAATCGATGCTGGTGCGCAGATCCTTGCCGTGGTGCGGAGGCCGAATGCTCGCGACATTTTCGATAGAGCGACCGAGCCGATCCTTGAGTACCCGCTTGGCGCCCGACTCGCCGGCAAGCCAGTGATTGAATGCAAGCTCCAGTCCTTCCTGCCCGGCATCGTCGATATTCGTGAAGCCAACGAGATGTCCCGCGACTTCTGATGCCGGATAGTAACGACGGTATTCACGTTGCACGTTGATTCCCGGCAGCTTCAGGGCGAGCACTTCTGCGGCGCGCTCCGGGTTCAGGTGGCGTTTCAGGTACACGAATTCCTTGTCCATGCTGCGCGTGATGCGGCGCATGAGCATTTGCGAATCGATACCGAGTGCACCAGCGAGCTCCGGCACGCTGTCGACTGCCGGTGCAAACTGTTTCGGATTCACCCAGATCGAATCGACGGGTGTGCTGATCGCGAGAGGTTCTCCGTTGCGATCGGTGATCGTGCCGCGGTGCGCGGAGATCTTTTCTGTGCGCAGGTGGCGCGTGTCTGCCTGCTGGTTCAGGAAGTCCTTATCGAGCACCTGCAGGTAGACGGCGCGCGCCACGAGTGACGACGCCAGGATTCCGAAGAACGCGGTTACGAGCGTTACCCTGCCGACGAAGCGCCGTGCAGTTTGCTGTTTTGTTTCTGCTCCTCGCCTCATGGTCGTTCAATAACGAAAATTTCCGTTGCTTCCGGACGCACGAGCGACAGGTCGTCGGTGGCTACCTGTTCGATTCGCGCGTGCTGGGCCCAGGTACTTTGTTCGATTTGCAGCTGTCCCCATTCGATATTCAGGCTGTCGCGTTCATGCGTGAGCCCCTCTAGCTCTACGAACAATTTCCGCGATTCGTGCTTTGTGTAAACGAGCGCCATCGCGCTGAGAACGCAGACAATCGCGAACACGAACACAAGCAGGAACGGCTGTTGCTTTATTTGCATCAGGTTCGCTCCGCGATTCGCAGGTGTGCGCTGCGCGCACGCCGATTGGCGTCGATCTCTTCGTCAGTCGCGCTGATCGCTTTGCCGATCGTCCGCAGTTTCGGCTGATGTTCTTCCGGCACCTCGGGCATGCCGCGGTACTGCTCCGACTCGCGTGACGTGTCTCTCATGAAACGCTTGACGATGCGGTCTTCGAGCGAGTGAAAGCTGATGACGCACAGCCTTGCCCCTTTGCGCATCACCTCGACCGACTGGGCGAGCATGTCTTCAAGCTGCTCGAGCTCACCGTTTATTGCGATGCGGATAGCCTGAAATGTCTTGGTCGCCGGGTGTTTCTTCTGGCCGCGTCGCGGCGCCGCTTCCTCGACAATGCGGGCAAGCTGCGCAGTGCGAGAGACAGGCGCATCCTCGCGCGCATGGACAATTGCACGTGCGATGCGACTCGCGTTCGTCTCTTCGCCGTATTTGCGCAGCACGTGCTTCAACTCTTGCTCGTCCACAGTCGCCAGCCATTCGCTGGCCGACTTGCCTGAATCCGGGTCCATTCGCATATCGAGCGGGCCGTCGCGCATGAAACTGAAGCCTCGATCGGCTTCATCCAATTGGGGCGATGAGACGCCCAGGTCGAAAAGGAGACCGTCGACCTTGCCCGCGAGTCCTCTTTCACCAATGAATGTCTCAAGTTGCGCACTTTCACCCCTGATCAGTTCGAAACGCGGATCTGCAGTAAGAGAAGCGGGAGCGGCGGCTATTGCCTGTGGGTCGCGATCGATGGCGATCAGCCTGCCGGCGTCTCCGAGTTGCTTCAGAATTTCCTTACTGTGTCCCCCGCGACCGAATGTTCCGTCGACGTAACAGCCGTCTGGTTTTATTTTCAGTCCCTCAAGGACCGGCCCCAGCAGCACCGGCACATGCGCGTTGCTGCTCATGGTTTGAACAACGCCCTAGAACGAGATTGACTCGAGGTCAGCCGGCAATTCGCCGTCATCGTCCTCGTTCAGCCATGCATCACGTTTTTCGTTCCAGGTCGATTCATCCCAAAGTTCAAACTTGTTGCCCTGCCCGATCAGCATTGCCTGCTTTTCAAGACTCGCGAATTCCCTGAGCTCCTTTGAGACGAGAATTCGACCGCTTCCGTCAATGTCGACTTCGGTCGCATAACCGACCATGATTCGCACAATTCGACGGGCGACTTTGTTCATGCTGGGCAGTCGCACGAGCTTGCGCTCGAGCTCTTCCCAATCGGGCAGGGGATAGACCAGGAGGCAGTGATCCTTATCGACGGTGACGATGATCTGGCCATCGCAACGGGCAGCAAGCCGCTCCCGGTAACGGGTCGGTATTGCCATACGCCCCTTGGCGTCCAATGAAACTTTGGTGGCCCCTCGAAACACGACTTATCGGATTGCCGCCGATTTCGCTCTTCTGGCGCGAAATTTGGGCGGGCTGCCCCTTTCCTCCCACTTTTATCCACTTTTCAACACTATAGGTGGCGGCCCTTGCGAGCGTCAACCGACCGTACTAATTAAGTGTTGTTCTACAGTGACTTAGGGGCGATCCAGTGGCGTAATCAGGGCGAATTGTGGCAGCTTTCGCGCGAATAAAATCAGATGCTTACACGCACTTCCCAGAAAGCTTCTTAAAAAGAGGTCGCGAGACAGAGACAGCTGCGAAATCCGGGCCGATATGAGAGCGTTTTGCGCAGCCCGCGCGTAATGCTCCGCCTGGGAAGCGGAAGCTATTATAACCCATTGTTATTATTAAACAAAAAAGGTGTCAGTCACCTTATTTCCAGTCTAAACGTTCGACTTAGACTGGAAATAAGGTGACTGACACCTTGGTGAGAAAGCCGAAGCCGGCAATAAGCCGGGTTCTGTCATCGACAACCATTCATCTGGGATAGCTGTCGCCAGCTACCTCAAGCAACCTACCCGGGAGTCCGTTCGGAACCGACGGTGCAGGCACAAGGCCTGCGAACTCCCCTATTTGGTCTTGCTCCGGGCGGGGTTTACCGTGCCGCGAGCTGTTACC
>CAZKZE010000103.1:0-7596 GCA_964557165.1 uncultured Woeseiaceae bacterium | reverse complement strand
TACGCCAAGCGCGACGACCTGACGCTGGGTGGGGGTTTGTCCATTCTTTACATGGGTGACACGCCGGTGAAGCCCACTCCCTCGGTGGCGGGTGAATACAAGGACATTTACATCCTGTTTGCCTCGTTCAACGTCAACTGGAAGTAATGCGACGCGTTCTTGCATTGCTGCTCCTGCTGGTTGCGCCCTTGACGCAGGCGCACGACGCGCGCCCGAACTACGTGCAGATCACCGAGACCGAGGTCAATACATTCAGTGTCTCGTGGAAGGTGCCCGCCAGCATGCCGGGCGGCGCACTGCCATATCCCACGCTGCCCGATGGCTGTGCGGCGGAACGTCAACCGGCCTGGCAGCAAGCGGGTGCCGAGTACGTGGGTCAGCAGATTTATCGCTGCGATCAGCCGCTGTCGGGTAAGGTCGTCGGCATCGAGTTCCCGATCGTCAATCCGTCATTGTCGACCTTATACAAGATCAAGCTCGCCAACGGCGAGGAACACTTGCGTATCCTGAAGCCGAGCGAAACCGAGTGGACCGTGCCCGATGCCGAAAACCGGTTTGCGGTGGCGACCGAGTACACGTGGCTGGGGATCGAACACATCTGGATCGGCATCGATCATCTGCTGTTCGTTGCCTGTCTGTTGTTTATCGCAAAAACGTCGCGACGTGTACTTATTACAATCACGGGTTTCACCGTGGCGCACTCCATAACGCTGGCGCTGTCTGCGCTTGACCTCGTACGCATTCCCACGCCACCTGTGGAAGCCGCCATCGCGCTAAGCGTAGTGTTTATGGCCTGGGAGATTGCGAGAGGCAACACGAACTCACTGACGCATCGTTATCCGATCGCCGTGTCGTCGTCGTTCGGCCTGTTGCACGGTTTCGGCTTTGCGGCCGTGCTTCGCGACATCGGCCTGCCGCAAACCGAGCTTCCGACGGCGCTGTTGTTCTTCAACGTCGGCGTCGAGATCGGGCAGATCCTGTTCGTTCTGGCACTGCTGGTCGGCTTCTACGTGTTGCGCCCGGCGCTTATTCGATTGCTTCTCTCTGCCAGGGATCACGAGGTGCACTGGTCGTCGCTCACGGCGCCGGCGAGTTACTTGATTGGCAGCATTGCCAGTTTCTGGATGATCGAGCGAGTCGCCAGGTTCTGGGGATAGTTGCGGGATGACTCGAGAGACGGCGACAGGCTTATCTAAGGCGAACAAGGTTCTAGGGAGACTTGCACCATGAATGTTAAGCAAACGCTTTTAACTCTCGCAGTTCTGGCAGGCGGCGTTCCCGGCATTGCCTTGGCAGGCGGGCTATACATATACGAGATCGCCAACTCCGGCGACATTGGCTATGGTAGCGCAGGCATCGTCGTCCGCGCGGAAGATGCCAGCACCGTATTTACCAATCCGGCGGGCATGACCCGCTTCAAGGAAACAAACAAGATTTTCGGCGTTTCCCCGCTTTATATCCATGCACCCTTTACTGCAGACCCCGTGCCCCCAATCAGCGGCAGTGGTAATGGCGTGGATGAGTTTTTTAGCGGCGCACATTTCGCTTATGTGCGGCCGCTGAACGACAAATGGACGTTTGGCGTCAGCGCGCAAAACTATTTTGGCATTTTGCTGGACTGGGGTAGACAGGGCGTAACCCGATACGATTCAACCGAGGCGGCCGTACTGGCACCCCAGGTTCAGCCTACGCTCGCCTACAAGATCAATGACGCATGGTCCGTCGGTGCGGGGGTCGCAGTTGGCCTGGGTGTGCTCTATGACGAACTTAGAGTTGACAGGCCGCTGACCTCCTTAGACGGCAAAGTTAAATATGAGGACACCGATTGGCAGGTGCAGCTCAATGTTGGCGTGATGTACGAGCCCTCTGAGAACACCCGGATTGGCGTGCGTTACTTGTCGCAGAGCACCATCGATTGGAATGACACACCTGAATTCTCTCGCTTTGGTCTTCTCGAGGTGAGCGAACCGGTTGACCTTGATCTAAAGTTTAAAATACCGCAGTCAATCATGACCGGCATCTGGCATCGCGTCAGCGGCCGCTGGGCCGTGCTCGGCAGCCTGGGCTGGGATGAATGGTCGGAGTTCCAGCACGTTGATATCCAGGCCTTCCGCGAGGCGCCTTCCGATCCTTTTGTTCTTTCCACGAGAGTTAATCTGGATTTTAAAGATACCTGGCACGTCGGAATTGGGGCGGAGTACCAGGCCACCGAAAAACGGATGTACACGATGGGGGTTTCGTGGGACTCGGAGATGTCCGACGACACGGACCGCTTGATTGAACTGCCCCTGGGCACCATGTGGCGGGCGGGAGGCGGCTTTAAATACGCCAAGCGCGACGACCTTACGCTGGGTGGGGGGTTGTCCGTTCTTTACATGGGTGACACGCCGGTGAAGGCCACTCCCTCGGTGGCGGGTGAATACAAGGACATTTACATCCTGTTCGCCTCGTTCAACATAAACTGGAAGTAATTCGCTGGGTTCTGGGGATAGAAGGGGGAAGACTCGATAGAGGGCGACAGGCCTATCCGAGGCGAACAGGCGTCGGCATTGCCGGAACAGTGCACTCCGAGGCCAGCGTAGCCGGCCGGCATAAAGATCCCCGTAGGGGCGAGGGCAAGCACGCTTCCGCTACCGAGCTCTTGCGCAAAGGAATTATTTCGGTAAGCCCTAGTCTATACTCTAAGCGCGACTGTCCGCGTCAGCGGGTCTTTGCGTAACATAGAGCCCGCAATGTGGCTCGCTACAGAGTATGGGGATACAATGATTAGAGGAATTTCACTAGCCACGATCTCATTGTGCATCGGTGCGTGCGCATCTTCAGGCCCTGAGGCACCGGCGCCATCAGTGACGGAGGCGTCAGCTGGAGCTGATGCCGTCGTATCAGACAATCCCTCAGCCCCGCCTGAGGGTGTTGTAATCGACGATCCGGATGCGCCCGTGGTGGAGATGTCTGCGAGTGCTTCCGCCGCGAGCAAATCGGATGAGATTGTCTGTCGCAGGGAAAGGCAATCCGGCACCAGAATGACAACAAGAGTCTGCCGTACGCGCGCCGAAATTGAGGCGAGGGCGGAAAAGGACCAGGATACGTTGCGCCGATCGCGCGCGACACAATCTGGATCTGAGTGTGCCCTAAACTCAAGTTGCTAGCAGGTAATACAAAAAAACCCTTTTTCGGGGGCCTTGGGTATCGGCTCCATCCTACGTAATAGAGGTAGCAACAACGCTAGCGAGTAGCCGTTGCCGCCTTGATAGATAGGTGGCGACCGTTCGGATCGTGCTACCACGGTAGAATGCGGGGCCTTGGCAATATGAATCGAGGGCATCATGAGAAAAATTATCTTCGGGTTCGCTGTGATGTTGTGGCTGTCAGCGTGTGGCCAGCAGGAGTCTGGATCGCAAGCGCCAGAGGCCGAATCACCAGAGTCCACTACCGTTGCAGCGACACAGTCCGAATCGGAACGGCTGAACGCGTGGTTCGAGGAACGTTATGAGGAGCAGCTGCAGTTCAGTCCGGCTCAGCTCACGTTTATCGGACGAAAGGACCGCTACGATGAGTTCGATGATTTGTCCGAGGAGGGCGAGGATCGCCAACTCGAGTGGCAGCGTAATGCGGTAGAGACCATGGAGCGGGAGTTCGACTACGATGCCCTGACGTCAGACGCGCAGATTTCCTACGACATCTGGAAATACCAGTACGAGAACGCGCTGGCCAACCGTGCGTTCCGCGGCGATCAGTACCAGTTCACGCAGTTTTTCGGGCCACAGGCTTTCATCCCGACGTTCATGAGTAACTTCCACCGCGTCGACGAGCCCGGCGACATGGACGCGTACATCAAGCGCCTTGGCGAAGCCGCGCGCGCCTTGAACCAACTTCTTGTTCGTGCGCAGAAGTATGCGAAGAACGGCGTGCGCCCACCGCGTTTCGCCTACGAGGGTGTGTTGCAGCAAGCCAGGGCCGTCATTACCGGAGTGCCGTTCACCGAAGGCGAAGACTCTGCGCTCTGGAACGATGCCAATCGCAAGATCGAGGCGCTTGTCGAATCTGGAAAGATCAGTGTAGAGGAGGCAGGTGCCTACAGAGAATCCGCACGCGCGGCCATGGTCGGTGATTTCAAAGATGTTTATGAGCGCCTTATTGCATGGGTCGAATCGGATATCCAACACACCGATGAAGAGCCGTCGGGTGTTGCGGGTTTGCCAAACGGCGAGGCCTATTACAACCAGCTGCTTGCGTCATACACGACGACGGACATGACCGCGGATGAGATTCACGAGTTAGGGGTGGCCGAGGTAGCTCGCATACGCGGAGGAATGGAGACGATCAAACGCGAAGTCGGATTCGAGGGCGATCTGCAAGAGTTTTTCGATTTCGTTCGCGACGATTCGCAGTTCTACAAGCCGAACACTGATGAAGGCCGGCAGGCCTTTATCGCCGAAGTGGAAGAGAAGCTGGCCTTTATCAACGAACGGCTGCCGGAGTATTTCGGCACACTTCCGAAAGCAGACCTCGTCGTCAAGCGGGTCGAGTCCTACCGCGAGGAAGACGGCGGTGCGCAGCACTACTCATCGGGCACGCCAGACGGCTCGAGGCCCGGCATTTATTACATGCACCTCTCGGATATGAGTGCAATGCCGCTGCCGCAGCTTGAGGTCGTCGCATACCACGAAGGCAATCCGGGACACCATATGCAGAATTCGATTGCCCGGGAACTCGAGGGCGTGCCGACATTTCGGACGCAGGCGAATTTCGGTGCTTACGGCGAGGGGTGGGCGCTCTACTCCGAACTGCTCGCGCTCGAGATGGGTGCCTACGATGACCCCTATTCGAACTTCGGTCGCCTGTCGAGCGAGATGTGGCGAGCATTGCGGCTCGTAGTTGATACGGGGCTGCACAGCAAGGGCTGGTCGGAGCAGGAAGCGGTTGACTTCATGATGCAGAATTCGGCCGAGCCGCTCGCGAGCGTGCGGTCGGAAGTCAGGCGCTACCTCGTGCTGCCGGGTCAGGCCACGTCCTACAAGGTCGGCATGATCAAGATTCAGCAGCTACGTGCCCGCGCCGAAGAAGCTCTCGGCGATCGCTTCGACATCCGTGCCTTTCATGACACAGTTCTGACCGGGGGCGCGATGCCGCTAAAATTGCTTGAGCGGCGCGTCGACCATTGGATCGAGGAGACGCTATCGCCTCGTTGACTGGTTGACTGGTTGACGCCAGGTCAATAGCATCTGACACCACGTCAGCGCCGCGAAAAACCGAACTCACGCGTGCCGAGATTCCGGAGGGCGCGGAATTGATCCACCAGGAACGCGCCTACACGTCACCGATCTGGTATACGCCTTGACAGTGCGTGCAAGCCTCCTTGCGTTCGTTGTGAGCTAAGTCTGCTTACGTATTCTTCAGCCTGTCAATCGTGTCCAGGACTCCGATGCTGTCGGCCAGCGGCATAGACGGACACTCGATCATTCCCTTGTCGAGGCAGGACTGCACTTCGATAAGCTCGTGGGCATAGCCGGCACCGGTTGGCGGGCGGTCAATGACTTCGTGCGGGATCCCGTCGACACTTTCTACAAGCAGTTTTCTCGCACAGTGGAAAGGCTCCGGCAGCACGATCCGACCGGTCGACCCGATTATCGTCGCGTTACGTGGCAGGTCTTCACGAAAACCGCAGCGTAGCTTTGCGATCGCGCCTGTCGAATATGACAGCACAATCGCAGCCATGTCGTCGACGCCGCTTGCGCACGTACCGATTTTGCCGGCAACACTGTCGTGCTGTCCGAGAATGTCACGAGCCAATGCCAGCGGGTAAACTCCAAGGTCTAGGAGGGCACCCCCTCCCAGATCTGCGTCGAAGAGATTGGGCCAGTCTGAAGGTTTTCGAATCGCGCAGAAGTCGGCCTTCAGTAAGCTGATATCGCCAATCTCTCCCGAACGGGCGCGATTGACTGCTTGCCTGACCGCCGGGATGAATCGCGTCCACATTGCCTCCATGAGGAACAGTCCCAGGCCGCGTGCTTCGGCCGCGCAAGCGCGTGCAAGCTCGGCTGAAGCGCAAAGCGGCTTTTCGCAGAGCACGTGTTTTCCTGCCCGTAATACGGCCATGATATTGTCGTGGTGGGCACTGTTTGGTGTCGCAATAAACACGATGTCGACATCGTCGTCGGCGAGCAGGTCTTCGTAGCAGCCGTAATGCCGCGGCAACTCCCAGGTTTCAGCGAATGCCTGGGCCGTTTTCGGGTTCCTCGAGCCAACGGCCAGCGATACTGCGCCGGGGACGAGCCGGAGCGCCTCCGCCATGCTCCGCGCTATGTTTCCCGTGCCAAGAATTCCCCAGCGCCACGTCATGAGGTGGTGCCGTACGCGTTAACCATGTGCACAACGCGCGCAGGGTCTGCCGGCTTCAGCTGCCGTTCCGGTCTCCCATCCAGCATCGCCTCGATATCGGCAACGATCATGTCGCCGATCGGGTGACGGCCACCATGAACAGCGGCGGCGCGATGGGGCGAAAAGATCGCATTGGGATGCTGGCGCAAGGCGTCGTCCGCCGCCACAGGCTCAACCGGAAACACATCGGTGGCAACCTTGATGCGTCCCGCCTTCGCCTCGGCCATTAACGCCGGGAAATCCACCAAATGAGTGCGACTGATTACAACCACCAGAGCGCCGTCCGGCAGCAAACGGATGCGTTCCCGGCCAATCAGTCCACGGTTCTCGTCGGTAGGCGAAGCGGCCACGACCAGGATGTTCGAATTCCGTAATACGGTCTCGAGAGACGCGAGTTCCACGTCTGCAAGCTCGGAGTTGGACGATTCCAGCCAGGGGTCGTATGCACGTACGGTAGGGTTGAACGCAGAGATGAGCCTGTGACATTCCCGCGCGATCATGCCGTAGCCTACGAAGCCGATTGTCTGCTGGTAAAGCGAATAATCACGCCCCGGCATATCCGCCACCCAGTTCTCTTTGCCGCTGCGGAAGTTTTCGTGCTCGGCAACAAGGCCTCTCGCCCCGGCGATCATCATGCCCACGGCCATCTCGGCCACCGCGAACCGAAACCCCGGCATTGACGACAATACTTCGATGCCACGCTCGAAGCAGGCGTTGTAGTCGAGCCCCGGATTGAATGCGCCCGATACCTCGATAATAGCTCGCAGGTTCGGTGCATCAGCGATCTGCTCAGCTGACAGAGTCGGGCGCGCCGCAATGAGAAATTGCGCTTCGCGGATATTCGTGTCGAATTCGCTGCGGGGCATCGGCCGGTTCTTTCCGCCAATGACCTCAGTCAGCTTGCAGAACTGCGCGTACGCTGCGGGCCGGAAAAGTTCTTCGACGAGACGGAAGTACTGGTCGAGCAGCAGAAGAGGTTTAGCCATGCAGTGACTATTGCCGCTGGCGGGCCGATAATCAACTGAGCGGCGAAGCCCTGTCCCTTTAAGCCGTCGGAGAAATTGCAGGGATTCTTAATGATCGACTGTGGATGTGAAGCGCCGGAAGTAAAAACGGCCCAGGAGCGCCGCGTCCTGCGCATCGCCTTGGCTTTGAATGTTGCCATGGCGGTGATCGGTGGCCTGGCGGGCTGGATCGCCCAGTCTACCGGGCTGT
>CAZKZE010000102.1:3979-7713 GCA_964557165.1 uncultured Woeseiaceae bacterium | reverse complement strand
ATGTCGGCGTGCTCGGTCGTAAACACAAGCGGCGGCCGGATCTTTACGATGTTCCTGTGTTCGCCGATGAGTGCAACCAGCACGCCGTTTTCACGCATGAGTTCGATGACCGCGGCAGTCTCGTCGTTGGCCGGTTCTTTCGTATCTCGGGAGCGCACCAGTTCGATACCGAAAAAGAGGCCCTTGCCACGAATGTCTCCGATCAGTTCATGCTTGTCGGCGAGCTTCCTGAACCCGGCGGCCAGGTAGTCGCCGCTCTTCTTGACGCTGGCCAGCAGGTTCTCGCGCGCAACGACCTCGAGTACGGCCTTGCCGGCGGTGGCGGAGACCGGGTTGCCGCCAAAGGTATTGAAGTAGTCGGATTCCTTTGCAAAATCCGCGGCGATTTCCGGTGTCGTAACAACCACGGCCAACGGGTGCCCGGCGCCCAGGGGTTTGCCCATCGTGACGATGTCCGGAACCACGCCAGAATCCATGAAGCCCCAGTAGTTGTCGCCCATTCGCGTAAGGCCGGACTGCACCTCGTCGCAGACGACGAGGCCGCCGGCCGCGCGCACCTTCTCGTGAACTTTCTGCTGGTACTCGGGTGGTGGTGTATGCACGCCCGCGGCATCGTAGCTCGAATCGATGATCATCATCGCCGGCCGCTGGCCCCTCTCGGCCAGCTCGGCAATGCCGTCATTGACGAGGTTGGCGTACTTCTGCACATAATCGGCATCGTCTTCGCCGAAAGGACCGCGGTAGACATCGGGCGGATAGACATCGGCAATGAAATCCGGTCTTGGACGAAGGCGCTCGTATTCCGGTGACAACTCGGAGACCAGCGTCGAGTTGCCGTGGTAGGCACCGACGGTACAGATTGCACCTTCATTGCCGGTCACGGCACGCGCGATTCGATAGGCCAGATCGTTGGCTTCTGTACCGGTGCAAACCAGGGTACAAACCGAAAGATCGCCCGGCAGCGTTGCGGCGAGCATCTCGGCGTATTCAACGATTGCGTGATGCAGGTAGCGCGTGTGCGTGTTCAGCGTGCCGATCTGTTTCGTCACCACGTCGACTACGTACGGGTGGCAGTGTCCGACGGACGGCACGTTGTTGTAGCAGTCGAGGTATTTCCGACCGTCGGCGTCGAATAGCCAGACTCCCTCGCCGCGCGTCAGGTAGAGCGGCTCATTGTAGAAATGACTATAAGCCGGACCCATCGCGCGTTTGCGGCGCTCGATCAATTGTTCATTGCTCATGTGTGGACCTCAAGGAAACGGCGTCCTGCAGGGCGTCATAGAGTTCGTCGCGATCGATCGTCAATGCAAATTCCAGCCCTCGTCTGACGAGAGGGATGTCTTCGTCGACCAGGCTGGCACCAGCCTCCGTGTTCTCCGCGCGAAACTGAAGCAGTTGCACGATCAGGATCGCTCGCGCCATCAACGCATCGTAAACCAGTTCCAGTTGCTCAGTCGGAATATCCATATGTCGTGCGAAGCCGGCAACTAGCGCCGCACTTTCCTCTACCGGCGATTCGCCGCGTTCCAGGAAGCTCGCGAGCGATGTCGCAAGGTCTACGACAATCGGGCGATAGAGGAGGTCACCGAAGTCGATAACCCCGGTAACGGTGGCAGGGTTGTTCGGGTCGCAGAGTACGTTCCCTGAATGCGCATCATTATGGATGACCTGGTGAGGAAGCCGCCTCATGCGGGGCAAGGCAACCGCTGCCAGATGTTCGAGGATCGGCTCGCACTGCTCCGCCAGGTCGCCGCGCAGATAGTTCGTGCGCAGCGCGTCGGACTCGACCAGGCCATTCAAAATATCCCACGGCATGAAGTGCGCGCCACCTGCATGCGTGAATCCCCGGAACGCCCGGCACATCCGGCCCTGCAGTGCGCCGATCTGTGTGATGGTGTCATGCGATGGAGGATCGAGTTCGCCAAACGGTGTGCCATCGACCCAGCTCAATACTCGAACGGGGTGAGCGCCGCTTTCGGTCGTCAGCGATTCAAACAAGTTACCCTCGAGCGAGCGCTGCATACGCGGTACCGGGATAGTCGGGTCCGCGGCCTCGAGATGCAGCAGGGCCTGGGTCTGGAAGTCGACCAACACGAGGTCCTCGAGCAGGCTCGCAATCTTCAGGACGTACCGGGATCCGTCGGCGGCCGCGACACCAAAATTCTGGTCGCGCTCACCGGACAGGTGACTGAGTTCGCCCTCGATTCCCCAGTAATCCCGAAGGAAGGGTTCCAGCAGGTCCTTACTGAGCCGAGGCGGCGAGAGGCGAAGGTAGTCTGCAGTCAGTGCTTGATGAGAATGATCGCGCAGATGAGTCCCGGTCAATACAGCGCCCCTCGAATTGGCGAAATAACTGGCGTACCCTGAATCATAACCCCGTGACCGCGAATCTTCAGACTGGACAGGGCGTATGACAGACAAAATTGCAGGCGTGCTTGGCGGAATGGGGCCGGAGGCAACCGTCGACTTCATGGCCAGGGTCATTGCCGCGACGCCGGCCAGTACAGACCAGGAGCACGTTCGCCTGCTGGTCGATCAGAATCCCAAGGTGCCGAGTCGGCAAGCGGCCCAGGCGGGTAAAGGTGAGGATCCCGGGCCCGTCATGGTGGCCATGGCAAAAGGCCTGGAGCAGGCCGGCGCGGACTTTCTCGTTATGCCCTGCAATACGGCACACGCGTTCGCGCAATCTGTCCGCAGCGCGGTATCGATACCGCTCGTTTCCATTATCGACGTCACCGTCGACGCCTGCCGCCAATTCGAGCACATTGGAGTTCTGACAACCCCCGGCTGTCTCGACGCGGGTCTTTACCAGGAGGCACTTGCGGCAGCCGGACTCGCGGCCGTGCTACCGGACGACGCCGAAGTTGCCGACCTGATGCGCCTCGTCGACGCCGTCAAGGCAGGGGACAGGGGTGAGTCGATTGCTCGCGGAATGCAATCTCTCGCATCGGCACTTGTGGACAGGGGCGCGCAGGCGATCGTCGCGGCATGCACGGAGATTCCGCTGGTCCTCACGCCCGCTATGCTCGATGTCCCACTCGTGTCGTCGACCGATGTGCTTGCCGAAGTCACGGTCGCTATCGCGACCGGCGCGCGTCCTTTAAATCTCGTGTCCTAAAACCGCGACGTTCACGTGAATGCAGGAACCAGTCCCAGCTGAGCTTTACGACGATCAACAACAAGGCGAAGGTCGTGTACGACAGGATATCCGGCCAGGTCTGTATTGCCGTCAACGCCCCGACGATCGTGACGAACAGTGCGAGAGCACGTTTGAATGGCAGCCAGAGCAAGGTGCCGAAGCGGGCCCGACGAAATTCACCGAGCACGATGAAGTTGAGAATGAACGACAGGCCGTGGCCGGCGGCGAACAACAGCGAACACTTCAGCAGTAGCGGTCCCTGTTCCGCGACGAAGTCATTGCCGGGTACGCCGGTGAGGCGCTCGTTGGCGACAACCAGGGCGATGCCGGTAACGACGATCAGGAAAAGGAATGCGGTACCTGACTTCGCGATTGCGTAAATGGACAACAGGAAAGCGCTGAACGGGCCTACGTCGACCCAACGGTTCTCAAGCGGATCACCGAACAATGAGGCCGTCAGCAATTTGAGGCCGCTGTAAAGCCCAACCCACAATGCCTCGAACCAGTACACGACCACCACCTCGAACAGGGTCAGGTCGAGAGCGAAGTACAGGAACAGCATGCTGGCATTGGCCGCGAGCAGGCTGAGCGCGGC
>CAZKZE010000102.1:0-3879 GCA_964557165.1 uncultured Woeseiaceae bacterium | reverse complement strand
CTCGTCTACCTTGGCTGCGTCCTGTTCATCGCGGTCCCGATCCTCATTGCCGAGCTGTGGATCGGCCGTACCGGTGGGCACAGCCCGCCGATTGCGATGGCCAACGTTGCACGCGATGCCGGACAGCCGCGAGCCTGGTCGCTGGTCGGCTACATGGCCATGCTGGTCGGTTACCTGATCGCGACCTATTACAGCGTGATCGCCGGCTGGACGCTGGCTTACGTGTTCAAAGCGGGCAGTGGCTTCGGTGACGCGGCACCGGCAGCGGTTGCGCAGCAATTCGATGACCTGCTTGCGGATCCGCAGGCGCTGATTACCTGGCACACGGTGTTCATGATCATTGCCCTGTTAATTGTCGGGCGCGGTCTCAAGAACGGCATCGAGAAGGTTGTCACGGTGCTGATGCCGGCACTGTTCGCCATGTTGCTGTTGATGATTGGTTACGCGGCAGTCGAGGGCGATTTCGCCCGCGGCGTGAGTTTCCTGTTCAGTGCCGACTTCAGCAAGATCGACAGCCGCACGGTGCTGGTCGCGATCGGCCAGGCGTTCTTCTCGATCAGCGTAGCGATGGGCCTGCTCATGACCTACGGGTCCTACGTGCCGAAGAACGTGTCGCTGACGAAATCCGCACTCATCATCGCTGGTGCGGACACGATGGTGGCTTTGCTCGCCGGACTCATGATCTTCCCGCTCGTGTTTGGCAACAATCTCAATCCCGGGGAAGGCCCGGGCTTGATTTTCAAGACTCTGCCGGCCGCATTTGCAGGCATGCCAGGCGGTAAGGTGTTCGGTGTCGTGTTCTTTGTTCTGCTGGCCTTTGCAGCGGTTACATCACTGATCGCGATCATCGAACCGATTGTCAGGTTTGCTGAAGGCAAGTGGAATATGAAGCGCCGCAATGGCGTACTCATCTTCGGTTCGCTCGCGTGGGCGATAGGCCTGGTGACCGCGCTCTCATTCAATATCTGGTCGGGTACTTATCCCCTTGGCCAGTTCGAGGCCTTCGCGACCAAGACGCCGTTTGACCTGATCGACTACTTCACCGCCAACGTGATGATGCCATTGGGCGGAATTTTGATGGCACTGTTCGCCGGCTGGCTGGTCAAACCGCAGGTGCTTGCCGACGACCTGTCGTTCAGTAACAAGACCTTGTTCAATGTCTGGTTGTGGATGATCCGCGTAGTCGTACCGCTGGCCATACTGTGGGTCCTCTGGGACAGTCTGTAGAAAAAGAACGGAGTCAAACATGCTCAAACGAGTCGCAGCTGCCCTGCTGTTGGCAATCTTGTCGGTGGTTTCTGTCAACGCGCAGGATTTCGCGGGTATCGATATCCCCTATGAGCGGCATGTGCTGGATAACGGCCTGACTGTCCTCATTCATGTCGATCGCACGGCTCCGCAGGCGTTCGTCAACGTCTACTACAAGGTCGGATCGCGCGACGAGAAGCCTGGCAAGACAGGCTTTGCACACCTCTTCGAGCACCTGATGTTCAATGGTTCGGAGAATTACGACGAAGAGTATTTTGCGCCGATCCAGGATGTCGGCGGGTCGTTGAACGGCGATACCTGGCTCGACCGCACCCGGTATTTTCAGACCGTTCCAAATACGGCTCTCGAACGCGTGCTGTGGCTCGAATCCGATCGCATGGGCCACCTGCTTGGCGCGGTTACCCAGGAGAAGCTGGACCAGCAACGCGGGGTCGTGCAAAACGAAAAGCGCCGCCGCGACAATCGCCCGTACTCGCAACTGTCACCACGAATGATGGCCGGCCTGTTTCCCGAGGGCCACCCTTACAGCTGGCCGACGATAGGCTCCATGGACGACCTCGATGCGGCATCGCTTGATGACGTACATGAGTGGTTCAAGGAGTGGTACGGACCGGCAAACGCCATCGTCACGGTAGCCGGTGATGTAGACCCGGCCGCAGCGCTCGAGATGGTCAGGTTGCACTTCGGTGATATTCCCCCAGGCGCGCCGGTAAGACATCGCGATGACTGGCGGCCCGACCGAACCGCGAACACGTCGGATACGATGCAGGACCGGGTCGCCAACCCGCTGATCTCGCGCGGCTGGGTCGTACCGGGGAATGATCACGAGGACTCGACACTGGTTTCACTGGCCGCTCGAATCCTGGGAGGCGACCCATCTTCGCGACTGTATAAACGGCTCGTCAAAGAAGAGCAGTTGGCCGTATCGGCATCGATGTACCTGCAGGTGTTTGATCTTGCCTCGGTAGCCTGGTTGCAGGTGGTTCTCAACCCCGGCGCTGACCCGGATGCCGCACGGCGCATCATCGACGAGGAACTGGCGCGTTTCGCAAAGGATGGGCCAACTGCAACCGAAGTCGAGCTCGTCAAGACACAGATAGCGGCCTCCGTGATCAAGGGGCTCGATTCGTTGCCCGGCAAGGCGAACCTGCTGGCTGAAAGTGAGTACTACGGTGGCTCGCCGGATGCCTACAAGACCGGATTCTCGTGGATCGATGGCGCGAGCATCGAGTCCATTCGCAGTGCCGCTGGTGCCTGGCTGGGCGATGGATACCATGAAATTCACGTAACGATGTTCGGTGACCACGCAGTCGCCGAGTCCGGCGCCGACCGCAGCGTGCTGCCTTCTGTGGACAGCTATCCGCCGGCTACTGCACCGGCGGTCCAGGATTTCACACTGAAGAACGGCATCCCGGTGCGCTTTGTACCGCGGCCCGGAGTTCCCGCGGTGAGCATGATCGGCCAGTTCCGCGTCGGCGATGTGGTCAGTGTCGACGAAAATCCTGCGGCGGCGAGTATTGCGCTCGGTGCGTTGAACAAGGGCACCACGACGCGATCTGCAGACGACATTATTGCGGACCTGAAGCGCACAGGTAGTTCGTTTGGCGTAAATGCCGGAACGGACGTAACTCGCGCGACCGCGTCAACGCTGACATCGAAATTCGATGCGGCGATGGAGCTCGCGGCTGACATCCTGCGTAATCCGTCCTTCGATGAACAGGAAG
This sequence comes from uncultured Woeseiaceae bacterium, assembly GCA_964557165.1. Lineage (GTDB taxonomy): Bacteria > Pseudomonadota > Gammaproteobacteria > Steroidobacterales > Woeseiaceae > UBA1847. The sequence goes on along the minus strand of CAZKZE010000102.1, from coordinate 886 downwards.
TGCAACTACTGAAGGACGTCGCGGTCGCCGTGATTGCTCAGGGCAAAACGAACCCATCCGCCCTGGCGGGCAAATACGTCGAATCCGTGATCTACGGGGATCACCCTTACGGCGGCATGCCCGCGACGCCCGAAGACGTCGTGTCTTTGACGGACGAAGATCTGCGCGTAGCCTACCAGCGCCGAATTCGGCCCCAGGACCTGACCCTGTACGTGGCGGGCGGCATCGATCCTGATGTTCTGCTCGATACCCTGAACAAACATTTTGGCGACTGGCGGCCAAGTGAAGGTGATGCGGCCATACCCGACCTTGAGGCGAATGCTCCCGCCGAGGGTCCGGCACGCATCATCGTCTTCGACATGCCGGGCGCACCGCAGTCGAATATCATTGCGGCCCAGGTCATCGATCCGCCATTCCAGCCGGGTCATACCGATCTGCGCCTGGCCAACACGATTTACGGCGGCAACTTCACGTCACGAATCAACACTAACCTGCGCGAAGAGAAAGGTTGGAGCTACGGCGTGCGCTCGTCGATTTCCAACTCCGTCGGGCCACGAGTGTGGCAAGTAACGGCGCAGGTGCAGTCCGACAAAACTGCACAAAGTATTGTCGAGTTGCTGACGGAATTGCGTGCAATCGATGGCGATAAGCCTTTCACAACGGATGAGCTGGAAGATGTGCGCAATGAGCGTATTCGCAAGTTGCCGGCGATCACAGCGACCACGTCGGGTGTTCTCGGGTACCTTGCCGAGAACGGCGTTCACGGCCATCCCGATGACTACATCGAGAAGCGCAAGGCAGAGTACGAGGCCGTGCAACTCGAGAACCTTTCCCCGGCGCTCGACGCCCGGGTCGACCCCGCGAAGCTCAGCTGGTTCATTAGTGG
>CAZKZE010000101.1:0-8527 GCA_964557165.1 uncultured Woeseiaceae bacterium | reverse complement strand
TTTTTCGGCATCCGTGGGAAACATTCCCGGAAATTTGAACGGTCCGTTCGTTCAGGAGACAAAGTTTATCAATACTCGCAGCACATTATGTGGACTTGGGTCGCAATGTGACCTGAGATGCAAACGCGTGATTTAATGAGCCCGTTGCCACAGCAGCAACGGCCCCCAGGATTATTATGATGACAAGAATGAAAATCTTCTGCCTGACCCTCGCCGTAGCAATCGTCGCGAGCGCATGCGGTGCCGGCGACAAGGCCGACCAGGCGGCGGCAGTTGAAGAATCCACGAGCACCGAGCAGGTGGCCAGGCAGCCTGCTGCGGGCAGCCCGTTCGCGATCACGTACGAGCTGGTCGGCACGCCGATAGTCGGCAGTCCCGTGACGCTGAATCTGACGATCGTTTCAGCGGTAGGTCCGACCCCGGTCGAGATTCGCTATCGCATCGTCGATTCAACGGCGCTCATGCTGCACGAGGCGCAGCCCGAAGCGCTCGAAGCGGAGATGACCATGAACGAGACATCCGTCGAGGATCGGGTGACGGTCATCCCGCAGCGAGAGGGGCGCGTCTACCTGAATGTGGAAGCCAGGGTGACGTCGGCGGACGGCCGTATTAGTACGACGATGGCCATTCCAATCCACGTCGAGGCCGTTGACACATTGCCGGTCGAGCAAGATGAACTCGAAACCAGTGAGGACGGCGAAACAGCGGGTTCCCTGACGAGCGAATAGCAGCGCGCGTAGGGACTTCTACGCACAAGAAAGGGAAAAATTTCCCAAAAAACTTTTCAGAATTGAAGCTACGTCACAGTTGGCGCGGGCTCCACTCCTTTATAGTTGCAGACCAGGCTAAGGGAAGAGCTGGTCAATGCAAGGCGATTTAAGGGAAAAAATCAAAGCTGCAACAGAAGAGTCGGGGATCACCAGGCCCGATTTCATCGCGCTCCTGCAATTGATCGACCAGCATTATGACAAAATGGAAGCGACCATCACGCAGTCGCTCCAGATTCAGACCCAAACCCCTATTGAGGCCATCTTCGACAGTGTTACCGACGCGTTGTTATCCGTCGGCGACGATGGCGTCATTCGTAATTGTAACAAGGCGTGTATGCGCTACTTCGGGCGTCCCCGCAAGGAGCTGATCGGACTGCCCCTCAGCACGATACTCCCTGGTCTCGATGACACGTCGCTTTCCGAATTTCTGTCGCCATTCACGTCGAGCCTCGAAGATACGAATCTCGAAGTCATGAGCGGCGAGGTTAAGGCACTGTCGGCCAATGGCGAGGAGTTTCATGCTGAGCTGAATGCCAGTGTGCTCGAGTCGGTGGGCGGTGACGTCTACGTCATCAGCCTGCGCGACGTATCTGACCGCATCAGGGCCGAGATCGCCCTGCGAGAGAACGAGGAACGCTATCGGGCACTGGTCGAGAATGCGCCCGAAGCGATCATCGTCTTCGACGTCGACAATAACCGATTTACCGACGCGAACGACAAGGCATGCAAGTTATTCAACCTGTCGCGCGCCAGGCTGCTGACGGTCGGTCCCGAGGCGATCAGCCCGAAGACCCAGCCCGACGGCACCCCGTCCTTCGGGGTCCGCCGCGGATTCGTCGACGCCGCGCTGCAGGGTGATCATCCCACCTTCGAGTGGATGCACAAGGATTCCTCGGGGCGCCGCATTGCCTGCGAGGTTCGCTTCAGTAGATTGCCGTCCGACGACCGGCGTCTGATCCGCGTCAGTATTTCCGATATCGAGGAACGCAAGCGCAACGAAGCGCTCGCGCATGCGCAGAACAAGATCCTGGAAATGATCGCGGCCAGTACGCCGCACGATCGTACGATGCGCGCGATCTGCCATTTCGTTGAAAAGATCGGCGCCGGCTTCAGGGCCGCCGTTATGAATCTTGATGTCGTGAGCCAGACGCTGTCGGTCGAGCAGGCGCCGAGCCTGCCCGATCCGTTCAAGCTGTGCCTCGATTTCGTCAAGGTCGATCCCGAGAGTCCTACCTGCGGCGCCGCCGTGTATCACTTGCAGGACCGCATAACGACGAATATCGCGACGGACCCGAGCTGGGATGGTGCGCGCAAACTGGCGGCCGAACATGACATAGAAGCGGCCTGGTCGTTTCTCGTTTACGGGGCTGCCGGTCGCGTCATAGGTACCCTCGATGTCTATCTCGACGAGGCTCGCGCACCGACCACCGATGAACTCGACAAGCTGAGCCGCATGGTGCGTCTCGCGGGTATCGCTATCAAGCGACAGCTCGATGAAGATCGACTCCGTACGAGCGAAGCACGCTATCGTGGTTTGTTCGAGAACGTTGTCGACGGCGTGTATATCGCTTCGCGTGAGGGCGACATCATTACGGCCAATCCCGCGCTCGTCGAGATGCTTGGATTCGACAGCGTCGAAGATCTCAAATCAGCCGGGCAGACGACGATGTTGTACGTCAACCCGATTGACCGCGAGCGCGTCTTCGCGCGACTGGAGGCGCAGGGCTATGTGAAAAACTTCGAGTACCGTTTGCGCCGCAAGGACGGTACGGAAATCGTCGTGCTCGAGAATTCGCGGGCTATCCTCGACGAAGCCGATCGCGTCATCGCGCATGAAGGCACCATTACAGACATCACTGAACGCAAACGCGCTGAAACGCGCGTGTTCGAGGAGAAGGAGCGCGCGCAGGTTACGCTGCAGTCGATCGGTGACGGAGTCATTACGACCGATGCCGATGGCAACGTTGACTACATCAACCCGGTTGCCCAGGACCTGACCGGATGGGACATGCGCGGCGCTCGCGGAACACACGTAACCGAACTCATGATGATCGTTAACGAGCACACGCGTGCGAGCTGTGAAAACCCGGTCATCCGGTGCCTGAAGGAAGGGCGTGTCATCACGTTGCCCGAAAATTCAGTCCTCATTACCAGGAATGGCGAGGAAGTGCCTATCCAGGATTCGGCGGCGCCGATCCGCGATCGTATTGGCAACATTATCGGCGCCGTGATGATTTTCCATGATGTGAGCAAAGAGTCGCGCCTGTTCCGTCAGCTCAGCTACCAGGCGTCGCACGACACATTGACCGGCCTGATCAATCGCCGCGAGTTTGAGAACAGGCTTGCTACAGCACTCGACAAGATCAACGACAACAACGAGGAAACGCACGCGCTGTTGTACGTTGATCTCGACCAGTTCAAAGTCGTCAATGATACGTTCGGCCACACGGCCGGTGACGCACTTCTGCGCCAGTTGTCGGAGGCAATACAAACAAATATCCGCTCGACCGACGTGCTCGCTCGCCTCGGTGGTGATGAATTCGGAATCCTGCTGGAGCGTTGCAGCCAGGAGCGGGCGGTTGAAGTCGCCGAAGCGATTCGCGGGTCGATCGAAGGCTACCGCTTCGAATGGCAGGACTCGTTTACGACAGTCCGCTGCTCTATCGGTGTCGTCCTCGTAACCAGCGAGAACGCGGACGTGGCCGGACTCATGAGCTCAGCCGATGTTGCGTGCTACTCGGCGAAAGACATGGGTCGGAACCAGGTGCATTTCTATCGCGACAGCGACGCCTCGTTGCGCCACGAGGAAATGAAGTGGGTGTCGCGGATTACCAGTGCTGTCGAAGAGGACCGCCTGGAGTTATTCTTCCAGCCGATTATCGGTATCGGCGAAAATAACGGTGAACGGCGGGGTCACTACGAACTGTTGCTGCGCATGCGTGATGAGAAGGGCGAGCTCGTGGGCCCTAACCAGTTCATCCCCGCGGCAGAACGCTACAACCTGATGTCAACGCTGGATCGCTGGGTTATCCACGAGGCCCTCTCTGAGCTTGCAGACCGCAGCAATGATGGCAAGGCCAAGTACACGATTGCTATCAACCTGTCGGGAACGTCGCTCAGCGAGGACCGCTTCCTCGACTTCGTTATCGACGAACTCGAAAAACAGAAGCTGCCAGAAGGCGCGATCTGCTTCGAGATTACGGAGACGGCGGCCATCTCGAATCTCGCACGTGTCGTGCACTTCATGCAGGCGCTTAAGAAGCTCGGCTGCATGTTCTCGCTCGATGATTTCGGTAGCGGACTGTCGTCGTTCACGTATCTCAAGAACCTGCCGGTCGATTACCTCAAGATCGACGGCCAATTCATCAGCAATGTTGCCGAAGACAGCGTTGATGAAAGCATGGTCAAGGCGATTCACGAAGTTGGCAGCGCCATGGGTATCGAGACTATTGCCGAACGAGTTGAGACGAGAAAGGTGCTCGAGAAACTCGGCTCACTCGGCGTCGAGTTTGCCCAGGGCTACTACATTGCTCGCCCGGCATCGGTTGAATCCTTCGAGCCGTGGGCCGGCGACGATTCCGCCAAGCTCCACGCCTGACCCCATCCGCATTTGCCACGGGTGGCGTAATCGACTGGTTACGGTACACTGATCCGTAATCAGGCAAACCGCAGATAAGGAATGACACGAGAGTCCCACCCAGGCGTCGTGCACGCATTACTGTCACCGGATGAACCGGGGCCGTTCAAGGTGCTTAACCCATTGGCAGAAAAGCCAATTCTGCTCGTCTGCGACCATGCCAGCCACCGCTTTCCGAAATCCCTCGGTGATATGGGACTCGACCCGTTTGCACGCCGCTGCCATCTTGCGGTCGACATCGGTGCCGGGCGGGTAACGGAATCGCTGGCGAAAACCCTGGGTGTCACAGCGGTGGTGCACAATTATTCGCGACTGGTTGTCGACTGCAACCGACAACTCATGGATCCCGGTGCGTTCCTCGAATATGGCGATGGCATCCTTGTGCCCGGCAATCGCAACCTGCACCCGGAAGACAAGGAGCTGCGCTCGAGTGCGCTGTACTGGCCGTACCACTGCGCGATCGACGAACAGGTGCAACGGTTGAGCAAGGCCGGACCGTCACCTGCGTTCATTTCGATTCACAGTTTCACACCGGTCTTGAATGGCGAATCCCGCAAGTGGGAAATGGGCATCCTTTGGGACAAGGACGAGCAGCTGCGCGAGATTTTCCTGGACGGCTTGCGCAAGGCCGGTTATCTCGTCGGTGATAATGAACCTTACTCAGGCAAGGCACCCCAGGATTTCACGATCGATCATCACGCCGAGGAAGTCGGACTGCCGCATGTCGGCATAGAGATTCGGCAGGACCTTATTGACGATGAACCCGGTGTGGTAGAAATTGCAAAAGCGATGCATCAGATCATCGCGTCAATTCCCGAACGGGTAAATACAAACGAAGAGCGGATTACCGCCTAGGTACGCAATAAGAAAAGGGGCAGGGGATGGGGATCAATGAGCCGTCGTTCACGCTCGGCGTAGAGGAAGAATACCTGCTGGTCGATAAGGAGACGGGTAGTCTCGTCATCGATCCTCCGGAAACACTGATGGCCGAGGCCGAGGAGAAGTGCGGACCGCAGGTCACCTCGGAGTTGTTGCGTTCGCAAATCGAAGTCGGCACCAAGGTCTGCGAGAATATCCAGGAAGTGCGCGAGGACCTGTCGTGTTTGCGCAGGGGCGTCATCGAGGTTGCCAATAACCACGGCCTGGCACCGATTGCTGCCTCGACGCACCCTTTCGCTTCCTGGACCGACCAGAAACACACCGAAAAAGACCGCTACGATCAACTGACTCACGAGATGCAGGGTGCCGCACGTCGGCTCGTCATCTGCGGCATGCACGTGCACGTCGGAATTGACGATGATGAATTGCGTATCGACCTGATGAACCAGATGTCCTATTTCCTGCCGCACCTGCTGGCGCTGTCTTGCTCGTCGCCGTTCTGGATGGGCCGGGATACTGGCCTTAAGAGTTATCGCCTGACGATCTTCGATGCTTTGCCGCGCACAGGCGTGCCGGAGCGCTTTGCAAGCTGGGCCGAGTATGAGCGGCATGTGGCCATCATGCGCAATGCCGGGCTGATCGAAGACTCCACTCGAATCTGGTGGGATTTACGCCCGAGCGGCCGCTTTCCGACGCTCGAAACCAGGATCATGGACGTGTGCACGCGACTCGACGATACGATCGCGCTCACTGCCCTGCTGGTCTGCATCATGCGGATGTTGTATCGGCTGCGAACACGCAACCAGCGCTGGCGGCTCTATACGCCCATGTTGATCCGGGAAAACCGCTGGCGCGCGATGCGCTACAGCTTCGACGAGGGTTTGATCGACCTCGCAAAAGGCGAGGTAATCCCCTTCCCAGACCTAATGGACGAGCTGTGTTCGCTGATCGCAGAAGACGCACGTGCCCTCGGGTGTGAAAAAGAGGTCAAAGGCGTGCACGATATCCTGACTCGAGGTACCAGCGCCCACCGGCAATTGAGAGACTACGGGCTTGAGCGGGCATCCGGTGCCAGCTCCGAAGAGGCCCTCCAATCGGTGGTCAGGACGCTCATCCACGATACGGCTGAAGGCCTTTAATCTCGCCGGATTCAGCTTAATTGGCCGCATTTCTGTGACCTGATCCGCAATCCGTGCTGTGGAATGCGGAACAGGTCGCATTATGTAGCGTCGGACCCCGCTAGCATTACTCGTATGTGGTCGTTGACTCAAACAGTCCCGCCAGTCCTGGCGGTGTCCGCCGTTGCGTACGCGGCGCTCGCCGTGCGCGTGGCCCGTTCGACTCCACAGAACCCGAACAACCTGCTGAGCTTCTTCCTGTTTCTTATCGCTGGCATGGTTGCGGGGTCGGCGTTTTCGTACGGCGCCACCGACGCAACAATGTACGGTATCGGTCGCACGCTGAGCTTCTTTTCAGCCGGCTTCGTGCCGATCGTCTTCTACCTGATCTACCGTGAGTTTACTGTCGGGCAACCGCATCCGCTGACAATTGTCATGCTGGCAATCATCCCGTTTGCGACGACCGGGCTGGCGCTGACCAACAACCATCACAACATGATCTGGATGGTCACGGAGACCGAAGCCGGACTGCAATTCTCCGAGATGCTGAGTCACTATTGGTATCGACACATTTACGCTCCATTTACTTACGGCCTGTTTGCGTATTCGGCGATCGCACTGGCCAGTCGCTTGCCAACGATTGCCCCGGCGCATCGCAAGACATTGCTGATTTTGCTGATCTGCGCGATCTTCCCGTTTATTGTGAGTATTGGTAATACGTTCCTGGGCATTGGCGCGCAGGATTTCCCATTCACGACAGCATCACTCACGCTGATGTTCCCGCTGCTTGCTTATGTCAGCCTCAAGCAGCGCCTGCAGGAATTCAGCCCGCTCGAATACCAGACGCTTTTCGATCACGTCCGCGACCCCATCTTTGTCATCGACAACGAACAAATCATTATCTGCGCGAACAAGGCGGCACAGGATCTGCTCGAAGGCACCGAGCGGGAACTCGTCGGTCGACGACTGTGGGAGGACTTTCCGAAAGCGCGCGCGATCATCGAGCAGGCGAGGGAACTGGACCTGACGCAAACGCTGCGCATGGATACCAACAATGTCTACGAAGTCAGTGTCGGGCCATTGAAGGGCAGGAAGGGGCAGAACCACGGCATGGTTGTCGTGTGTCGCGATGTCACCGAGCGCAGGCTTGCATTGAGCCAGTTGGCTGACAGCGAACATCTCGTGCGCACGCTGATCGAGACGTCGTCGAACGGCATCCTGAGGTTCGCACATGATGAGAATGACGCGGATCGGAAGTTTCGCTGTGTATTCGCCAATCGCGCAGCCGAATCGTTCGCGGGCGATGGTCCTGGAACACTCGTGGGTATGCCGCTCGAGAAGCTCGAGCAGCTGGATCCCGACCGCCTGCTGCGCCACTTCGCGGCGACCGATCAGCCAGTCACCCAGGTAAGCTTCGAGGCCGTCAGCGAAAACGATGACGGCGAGAAGTGGATACGTATTGTCGCCGAGCCGGTTGGCGAGGACTTCTCGGTCACGCTGATCGATATTACGCAGCGCAAACGCAATGAGGACAAGATGCTGGCCGATGCACTTCGTGATCCTCTGACTGGCGTCCTGAATCGCCGTGGCTTCGAGCAGGAGGGCGCCGCATGCATTCGACGTACCTCGGTCGGTGCAGTGCTTTATCTCGATCTCAATCAATTCAAGTCGATCAATGATCGCTTCGGGCACCAGGCCGGCGATGCGTTGCTTAAGGCCTTCGGGCACCGTCTCGAGTTTTGCCTGCGTCCCGAGGATGTCCTGGGGCGCCTGGGTGGCGATGAATTCGCGATTGTGCTGCCCGGCGTCAACGTAGACGACGTCCGGCATATCGCCGAGCGTCTCGTGCAGACCGCATCAGAGGCCTACATCATCCAGGGGCAGGAAATAAAGTGCACGGCCAGTGTCGGTATTGCACTGATGCCCAAGCATGGCGAGGAACTCTGGCACTTGCTCAGCGTTGCCGACGAAGCGATGTACGCGGCGAAGTCCATCCCGGAAGAAGAGGCCGCGAACGACCGCGCTGCCTACGTCGAGGCTGCCACTGCCTCTTAGCGCCTCATTCGGGATATAGTTTCCCGCATGACGATAAATATCCTGGTTCTGTGCACGGGAAACTCGGC
>CAZKZE010000100.1:0-8747 GCA_964557165.1 uncultured Woeseiaceae bacterium | reverse complement strand
TTGGACCGATGACGACGTCGATCTCATTGTCCTTGACGTCCATCCAGTAGCTGTCGCTAAGCTGGAAGTCGTCGCTGATCAGAGCAGCGGCCCGCAGTTTCAGGTAATTCGAGAAATCCGGGCTCTTCGCCAGCGTGCCAGCTTCGCGCAGGAGGCGCGCTGCAGCGGCAAGCTCTTCCGCGTATTCGACATGGTAAGGAACCAGGATCAGCTCACCTGCATGATCACGCCGTACGAACGAGTAGAGATCTGCCTTGCCCGGGAGATAAGCTTCTTCAAATTCCTCTTTGCTCATGTCCTCCGGGTAGAACTGCGCGCCCAGCGGTTTCGACCGAAAGCCCTCCATGAATGGCTTGTCGTCATCGAGCGCGTCCCAGGGACCGTAGTTCAATTCCGCGAAACGCCGCGTCCGGTCATCGGCGATGGAATCCAGCCATTCTTCGTAGTTGTCACCGAATGACTGGCGCCAGAAGAGGTCGTCCATGATCTGCGACGCGTCGATCAGCAGCGCGATCATCTTCTTCTGATCGTCATTCAGATGGCTGAGATCGGCGGTGAGCGTGAAGTCCGCATAGATTTCGGGGCGTACCTCGACCGTCTCAAGCGGCTCGACAGACACCTCGCGGGGCGCCTCCTCACCACAGGAGATGACGAAAACAGACAGCAGGACGATGCCCAACGGGCGAATGAGGTTGAAGAATTTCACGGTGTACCCCTGCAAAGGATGTAGTCAATAATTATCGCACAAGACCCGGCTAAAGCTCAGAGATCGACGAGCTCCACATCGCTGTAGCTAAGGTCGTGGCCCAGGAACTGGCCCCCGACTCGGGCGAACCGAGTCGCACCATCCGTCGCGAGCAGACGCAATGTGCCCGGTGACTCCTCGCCGCGTGTCGCACCAGCCGCTTCAAGCGCTGCGCGGACGACGCCTGCGGTCGTGCTGGCCGAATCGACCAGCATCACGTTGTCCTGGGCAACGTCTCGAATCGCCGCCTTGAGCAACGGAAAATGCGTGCAACCCAGGATGATCGTATCGAGCGACTCGCCGTGCGCTTCGTCCAGGTAGCGGCGCACGATTGCGCGGGCAATATCACCGTCGCTCCAGCCCTCCTCTGCCAGTGATACGAGCATCTCACAGGCCTGTTCGCGCACGGTGGCATCGGGGTCGTGCTCCAGGATCGCCGTCTTGTATGCGCCGAGAGCAACGGTCGCCTCGGTCGCAAGAACCAGGTGTTCGCCGCCCGGATGGGCGCTGACTGCCGCCGTTGCGCCCGGTTCGACGACGCCTACGACCGGCAGCGGTGCCAGCTCCTTGCGCAGCGCGTCCAGCGCCACTGCCGATGCCGTATTGCAGGCGACGACCAGCAGTTTGATCCCCTGCTCCTGCAGTTTCGCAGCCGCCTGGGTCGCATACCGCTCAATCGACGCCGGGCTCTTGGTGCCGTAGGGAAGGCGCGCGGTGTCACCCAGATACACGAGGTTCTCATTGGGCATTTCTTCCTGAATCGCTTTCAGGACGGTGAGTCCGCCAACCCCGGAGTCGAAAACGCCGATGGGCAAATCGTTGTGACTGTCGTCGCGAGAATCGTTGCTCATGTGCACATTGTGCCGAAGTAGCAGCAACTGTGGAATAATTCAGCCCGGATCAACGGACCAGCAGGATTTCGAAGTGCAAAAAGTGTTGTATTGGGTGATGGCCGCATTCGCCGTGATCATCGTCGTCGGCTTTGCCTTGCCGCGTACCCACAGCTTTGAGGTGTCTGCCGAGGTTGATGCGCAGCCGGCCACGGTCTTTGCGCTGGTCAACGATTTCCGCCGTTTCTCATTGTGGGCGCCGTGGGCCGATTCTGACCCGAATGCGCGCTTTATCTACTCCGGTAACAATCGCGGGGCCGGTGCGACCATGACCTGGGATGGCGCGATCATCGGCAGCGGCGCGCAAGCCATTACCGAGAGCCGGCCTTTCGAGTATGTCGGCATCACCATGAATCCTGGCGAGACGGGCGAAGCTCGCTCCTGGTTCCGCCTGGAACCTGGCGTGGGCACCACGATTGTGCACTGGGGCTTTGAAGTCGACCATGGCATGAACATCGTCGGCCGCTACTTCGCATCGATGCTCGGCGGCGTCGTCGCCCGTGACTACCAGGCTGGTCTGGCGGGTCTCAAGGAATTGGCCGAGAGCCTGCCGAGCGCGGATTTCAGCGATATCGAGATCGAACACCTGATCGTCGAGCCGATCGAAATCGCCTATCTTCCTACGACGTCGAGGCCCGAGCCTGCGGCGATCTCCGAAGCCATGGGCACGGCCTATTTCGAGATCCTGACGTTTATCGATGAGCGCGGCCTGCAGGATGCCGGCGCTCCGATGTCAATTACGCGCACTTTCAGCGGCTCCGAGCTCATCTTTGACTCGGCCATTCCGGTGCGAGGCGTGACCGACGCAACGCCACGCGATGGTGCGAGCGTAAAACTGGGGCATACCTACGGGGGACCGGTCATCCGGGTTCGCCACGTCGGCTCGTACCGCGATCTCAGTACGACACACCGGAAGATCACGGCCTACCTGGCCGCGTTGGGAATAGCGCGCAATGGCGCGGCATGGGAATCGTATGTCAGCGATCCGGGCAATACGCCAGAGGCCGAGTTACTGACGTACGTCTACTACCCGATTAAACAGATTTGACGAGAAACGGCGGGACCCGCACTTCTTCGCCGTCTTGCAGGGGCAGGCTGGTCTGGAGGTCATCCCGCCGGCCAATGATCTCCCCAAATAGCGTCACAATTTGCCGGGCGCACTCGCTCGCCTCGTCCAGTGACATCTTCCTGACAGAGGCGCAAATCGGGCCTTCGCCATTGAGGGGCGTGACACGGTGCATCTCGAGTCTTAAGTCGGCGAATGACTGCTTCATCGCGATCGGTAATTCATCCTCGTGGATTTCCGCGAGGTGCTCCTCGTAGGCTTTGATAAGTCTTTGTTTTATATGGCCATGCCCAGCGAGCACGGAAAGTGCCGCGTAAAAGCGATCGACGGGGTCTGTCATTGTCACTCCAGCGTATGGTTTATATTTCTTGTCTACGCTTTTCTTATTCAGAGTTGACTACATCCTGTAGTCCGGGGCTCCCTGCAGAGCCTCGCAAGTCCCTTAGTACTCCTGATGTATCAGAATCTTGCGCATGGTTTTTATAACAGATGTACTAAAGCGCGCGCAAGTGTCGGTCATTAGAGACTAGAATGTGATCTGGAGGTTCTTCAGATGCAGCGCCGCTGCCTGACAATCGTTCTTATTCCAGGCCTGCTCGCCACGCCTGTCGGATTGGCCGATAAACTCCCCGATGCGGCGACGCTGGAAGCGAGCGGGGCAATAATTGGCGAGATCGTCACCGAGCGCCAGGACGTTTTCGATCTCTCGAACCCCAAGGAAAACAACTGGCTGTATCGGTTTGCCAATCGCGTGCATATCGTCACGCGCGACAAGGTCATTCGGAAACAACTCCTGATCGCCGGCGGTGATGGCTATTCGAAACGGCTATCCGATGAGTCGGAACGCATCCTGCGTAAGAATCTTTATTTCTACGACGCGGATATCGTGCCGATCAGCTACGAGAATGGCGTTGTCGATCTCCAGGTAACAACGCGCGACTTATGGTCACTGATGCCGAAACTGTCGCTGTCGCGGTCCGGCGGAGAGAACAGGACCGGGTATGGCCTGGTTGAATCCAATCTGCTCGGCAGAGGACAGCGAATTGCGCTGCTTGGTAACAAGAATGTTGACCGACAGTCGCGGAGCTTTGAATTCTCCGACATGCACCTTGGAAGAAGCTGGGTTTCCACCTCCCTGTTCCTCTCGAACAACTCCGACGGACATGCCAACCAGTTTTTCGTCGTCCGCCCCTTCTACCAACTGGACGCTCGCTGGACAGCCGGTGCTCGCTTTTCGGACAGCGATCGCCGCGAGACGCTTTACGAGCTCGGCAATCCGGCGGCCGAGTATCAACAGGAGCGGGAGTACCACTCCGCTTACTACGGTTGGTCGAAAGGCCTGCGTAAAGGTCATGCCCGGCGCTGGACAGTCGGCCTCGTGTATGACGACAACCGGTTTGCTGCGGTCCCGAATGGCACACTGCCTCCCGCGATCCCCTCGGATCGTAAACTGGTGTATCCGTATCTCGGCTTCGAACTGGTCGAGAACCGTTTTGAAACCGCGACGAACAGGAACCAGATCAGTCAGACCGAGGACTTCCTGATGGGAACGCATGTCACTGCGTCACTTGGCTGGTCGGATACGTCGATCGGCGCCGATCGAGATGCTCTTATCTATTCCGGCGCAATCGGCCAGGGCTTTGGCTCGATGTCCAAGAACGCGCTGCAATTGTCTTTGTCCATTAACGGCCGGGTGGAATCGGGCGAGGCTGCGAATTCGCTGGTGCACCTGGTTGCGCGCTACTACCGCAAGCAATCTGAAAAACGCCTCTTCTTCGCCTCCATCCACGGGACCGCGGGTCACGCACTGGACCTCGACAATCCTGTGCGGCTGGGCGGCGACGCGGGCCTGCGAGGGTATCCACTGCGCTACCAGAACGGTGAGTCAAAACTCGTGGCGACGGTGGAGCAGCGCTACTTCACCGACTGGTACCCGTTTCGACTGTTCCGTGTCGGTGGTGCCGTGTTTGCCGACGCAGGCAGAGTCTGGGGCGAGAGCCCGGTCGGCGAAGAGCGCCTGGGCTGGCTGGCGGATGTGGGCTTTGGTCTGCGGCTTGCATCGACGCGCAGCGCATCCGGCAGGGTCGTCCACATCGACGTAGCTTTCCCGCTCAACGACGATCCGTTGATAGACAGCGTGCAATTCCTGATCGAGTCGCGACGGAGCTTCTAGATCACAGGCTGATCTCGATCTTCCAGGCGTCCTCACCCATCTCGCGGTCCGCTGTGAAACGCGGATCAGACTGCCCGGTCTCCCAGGTGGTCGCGAGTGTCTCGTTCATGACGTAGTCGCGATGCACCTGCAACGCACTCTCGACCGCTTCGGAACCCGACACACCCAGGGTGATCCGATCGGAAACCTCCAGGCCCGCCTGTTTGCGAGCATCCTGCACAGAGCGCACAATCTCGCGCGCGAGCCCCTCGGCGACGAGTTCTTCGTTGAGCGTGGTATCCAGTGCGGTCAGGTAGCCGGAGTCCGCTTCGCAGGAATAGCCTTCTGCAGAATGCGTTTCGATCAGAACATCATCACCTTCGAGCGGAATGGTCTGCCCGGCGACTTCGATCTCGAAGGCTTCGCCGCTGGCCGCGGCACTCGCGATAGCAGCGCCATCGGCATCCAGCAACGCCTGGCGAATCTGCGGCACCAGCTTGCCGTACTGTTTGCCGAGCTTCGGCAGGTTCGGCTTGATGTTGTAGCTGACCAGCCCGGCATCGCGCGCAATGAACTCGATCGCCTTGACGTTGAGTTCTTCGAGGATCTGGTCCTTGTGACTTTCGAGTGCCGCGGCGGCCGCATCGTCTGGAGCACGCACCAGGAGACGCGAAATCGGCTGCCGGGTGCGCACACCCGAATGACTGCGGGCTGCGCGGCCGAGGCCGACAACTTTTTGTACCACGCCGATGTCGTGGAGCAGATCATCGTTTTCCCAGGACGAATCCGCCTCCGGCCAGTTGCCCATGTGGACGGACGGCAATGCATCCGGGTCCACTGAGCGAACCAGGTTCTGGTAAACCTTCTCCGCGAGGAATGGCACGAATGGCGCCATCAACTCGTGCACGCTTTTCAGACACTCATACAGCGTCAGGTAGGCTGCTTGCTTGTCCTGCGGATCCGTCGACTTCCAGAAACGGCGGCGGTTGCGCCGAACGTACCAGTTACTGAGCTGGTCAACGAACGACTCGATGGCCTCGCCCGCTGTCTTCGCATCGTAGTGATCCAGCGACTCGGTAACCGTTGCAATCGTCTTGTGTAGCAGTGCCAACGCCCAGCGATCGATCTCGGGACGGTCCGCGACCGGAACGTCTCTTGTCAGGTCGATGTCGTCGAGACGCGCATACAACACGAAGAAGCCATAGGTGTTCCAGAACGTGTTGATGAATGAACTCGCTACGTCGGCAACAATATCGACGGACACGCGTTTCGGCGCGTCCGGCGCGAGCCGCGCCAGGAAGTACCAGCGCAGCGCGTCGGCACCGACCGTATCGAACACATCGTAGGGGTCGATAATGTTGCCCACCGACTTCGACATCTTCTTGCCGTCTTTGTCGACGATGAGATTCAGGCAGATGCAATTCTTGTAGGCCACGCTGTCGGAGACGAGCGTCGAGATCGCATGCAGCGTGTAGAACCAGCCGCGCGTCTGGTCGATCGCTTCGCAAATGAAGTCCGCCGGGAAATGTGCCGCGAACTTGTCCTCATTTTCGAACGGGTAATGCCATTGCGCGTAGGACATCGCCCCCGAATCGAACCAGCAGTCGATGACCTCGGGCACACGACGCCAGGTCTTGCCATCCAGTTCGAACGTCACCTCGTCCACGGCGGGGCGGTGCAGGTCCAGCTCGCTAAGGTCCCTGCCCGTTAGGTCCGCCAGCTCCGCGACCGAGCCAAGGCACTTGAAGCCACCCTCGCCGTCGGTCCACACAGGCAACGGCGTGCCCCAGAAACGTTCGCGCGAAAGCGCCCAGTCAATATTATTCTCGAGCCATTTGCCGAAGCGGCCATCCTTGATGTGCTCGGGAACCCAGTTGATCGTCTGGTTCAGTTCCGACATCCGCTCACGGAATTTCGACGTGCGGATGTACCACGCGTTCTTGGCGTAGTAGAGGATCGGATCGCCGGTGCGCCAACCGAACGGGTAGTTATGCTTGTAGCGTTCGGAGCGGAACATCAGGCCACGATCCTTGAGGATGCGGATCAGCGGCTTGTCTGCGTCCTTGAAGAACATTCCCTTGACGGGTTCGACATCGTCGATGAAATGCCCGTCCAGGCCGACGCCATGCACAACCGGCAGGCTATTTGCCTGCCCGAGTTCGAGATCATCGACACCGTATGCCGGTGCTGTATGCACGATGCCCGTGCCATCCTCGGTACTTACGAAGTCGGCCGACATTACGGTGAACGCATTCTCGGCGTCGACGTCAATGTAATCGAAGAGTTGCTCATAGCGTGCGCCGACAAGCTCCGAGCCTTTCACGGTCTTGACGACGTTGTGCTCGACATCGCGGAACACGGCCTCGCGCAATGCCTCGGCAACAATCAAGGTCTGACCATCGGACTCGCAGTAGCTGTAGTCAATGTCATCGCCGACGGCGAGCGCGAGATTGGACGGCAGTGTCCATGGCGTCGTGGTCCAGACCAGGAAGTACGTCTCATCTGCGTCGGCGAGCTTGAAGCGTACGGTGATCGACGGATCTTCGACCTCCTTGTAGCCGAGTGCGAGTTCGTGCGACGACAATGTCGCGCCGATACGGGGATCATAGGGAACGACCTTGTAGCCTTTGTAGATTAGGTCCTTGTCCCAGATGTTCTTCAGCAGGTTCCAGACTGATTCGATGTAGGTGTTGTTGAGCGTGTAGTAGGCCTCGTCGAGATTGACCCAGAAGCCCATGCGCTCGGTCATCTTCTCCCAGTCGCCGACATAGGTCATGACAGACTCGCGGCACAGGCGTGTGAACTCAGCGATGCCTACTTTTTCTTCGATTTCCGACTTGTCATAGGACTCAATGCGGCCTTCGTCACTCAGGCGTTTCTCGACCTCGTGCTCGACGGGAAGACCGTGCGTATCCCAGCCAGCTTTGCGCGGCACGTGGTAGCCGCGCATGGTTTTATAACGCGGGAAGATATCCTTGAACGAACGTGCCAGCACATGGTGGATACCCGGCTTGCCATTGGCGGTCGGCGGGCCTTCGTTGAAACTGAACTGCGGGCCGTCCTTGGTCTGCTCAAGCGTCTTCTCAAAAACGTCGTGTTCACGCCAGAACTCCAGCACCTCTTCTTCGAGGGCCGGTCCATCGTAGCGACCTGTGACTTCTTTAAATGCCAAAACCTGTTCCTCAGATACAAATCCGCAATTAGGTGTCAGTCACCCTATTTCCACAACGAAAAACGCCCCGGAAATAAGGTGACTGACACCCTATTTCCGGGGCGATGGAATCTATCGCGGTACCACCCGGCTTCGCGGCAAAGCCGCCTCATGGGTCTTGCAACCCGACATCCGTTTCGTGGATCAGTCGGCCAGGCCTACTCAGCGGAGCTTTTCGATTGGCAACTCCGGGGTGATATTCGGCAGCTTCGGGCCCGGAGCTCTCACCATCCTCCGGTCGCTTTGGCCTGAATGGGCTGCGTACTCGTCCCCATCAGCGTCTTGCCGGGCAAATTAGCCGCCCGGGGCCTAAAAAACAAGCAAAATTATGCGATAGTGCAGCCCATCATGGGCAGAGCACTCATTACAGGCGCATCCGCTGGTCTCGGCAGCGAATTTGCGCGCCAACTCGCAGCAGCCGGCAAGGACCTCGTGCTGGTCGCACGCCGGGCCGAACCAATGGAAGAACTCGCTATCGAGCTGCGCGACGAGTTCGGCGTCGAGGTAGACGTTATTACGGCCGACCTTTCCGATGCGGGCGCGCCGCAGGCGCTCTACGACGAGACTGTCGCCCGCGGTTTCGAGATCGATACATTGATCAGCAACGCGGGATCGGCCGGGCCTGATCTTCTTACGACACGAGACTGGCGGATTCAGAAAGCACACCTCGATCTCATGATGAC
>CAZKZE010000099.1:0-8783 GCA_964557165.1 uncultured Woeseiaceae bacterium | reverse complement strand
TCCTGCTCGTCCATCCAGTCCTCATAGTCATCACGTTTCTCGTCCATGATGTCGAGGATTACGTCGAACAGGTTCTCGTCGATGATTTCAAGACTGTCGAGCACGCCGGTCTCTTCCCAGATCGTGTACAACTCGACCGAAGTCTTGAGATTTACTTCCCACGCCGTCTTGGTTGTGTGCAGCGTGGGCATGGGGATCGCTTTGCGCAACGTTGTCAGCGGCGCGTCGACCTTCGAAACATTCGGACCCCAGTCAGCGAAGCCTTCCGGGTTAATCATGTCGGGCGATAACTGGTTACCGGTCGATATGAGCTTGAGCATGACTCGGCTGAACGGGCGCAGCACGCTCTTTGCAGACTCCATACCGTGCTTGATGGCTGTCTCGCGCATGAGCATGACGAGACCGCCCGGCGAATTGCCGAATGGGCAACGTGCTGCACACGTGTAGCACTGTGCACAGGACCAGATCTTCTCCTGCATCGCGTCATAGATGCCTTCGAGATTCTCGGTCCACAGGAGCTGCACGATTTCGCGCGGGCTGAAGTCGTAGTAATGCGCAGCCGGGCACGTTGCCGTGCAGATGCCGCAATTGAGGCAGCCGTTCAGTTCGTGGTCGAACCGAAGGTCCGCCTGGATGTCCTGGAAGATCTCTTCCAACTGTTCGCGTTCTACCGGAGACGCATCCGATACCGGGTCGCCAATGTATTCCTGGATGCGAGTCGCTGAGGAATGAGACATCTAGTCGAACCTCTTGCTAAGGCCTGTAAAGGCCGATCAAATAAACACTAATAAGACAGAACCCTGCAATCGCCTTCCATGACTTCTTCGATCAGGTGCGCGCCACCGACGATGCCCTCACACTCGGGAATCAGGTCTTCCTTGGTCATGTCGAACAGATCGAGATTGGGCGAGCAGCAGTAAAACTTCGCACCCGCTTCGTGCGCGTCCTGGATAAAGCTGTAGACCGACTTCGGCGAGCCTTCCTTGACGAACAGTTCCTCGGCCACACCTTTTTTCATGAGCCGGCCCGAGGTTGCCGTGCAGATCACGTCGACGTCATAGTCCATCGCCGCGGCGACAGTTGCCTGGAAGATCGGCGCTCCGAGCTCCTCGCCATTCCGAGGGTCGGTGTTCGCCATAACAATAATGAGTTTTTCAGCCATTTTATTGAGTCCCCTGCCGTTGAACCGCTATTCAACAGAGCATTAGCATATACTAAATTACTTGCGCATCAAATTCCCGGGCCGCCTTCGGCGAAGACATCAGGGATGTGCATTGCACAAGACCGGTCATTATTGGCACCAGCTCATCCTCGAGTAGAGGCTGCAGCGGGCGTAGTTTGTCGAGCTGCTCTGCCGCGTCCACAGGCACCTCTTCAAACTCCATAATCAGGTCTTCAACCATGCCCAGCTTAATACCGGGGTTACCCGAAAAACCATAAGCATTGTCACCAACCTGCCAGACCGCGGGCCGCCCCAGGTTGTCCTCCGCGAGCACCCTTGCGTGCGCGGGAAGCACCGGCCAGTCACGCATGTAGACCACCTGGTTGAAGTTCTCGGGCAGGAAACCGTTGAGTGCGTCGACGCGGGTCCGCGTGGCAGTCAGCAACTCGAGTGTCAGGTCACGCGTCTCGACGCTCCCACCGGCCGCGAGACACAGGATCTGGGCGCCCAGTCCGAAACCGACAACCGGCGTCCCCTCTTCGAGGCGCTGGCGGGTCAGTTCGACCTCCGCCGCAAGCGTGGGTAGGTCTCGTGTGCCGCCCGCACCCCAGGGCCCGCCGCCCAGCAGGATCAGGGCATCGGCCGGCAAATCGGCCGCAGGCAATTTGCCGGCCGCAAAGGGACGAAAATACTGGAAACGAATACGCCGACCTTCGAGGTGATCTTCCATCAGCCCCAGGTACTCGCCTGCCGTGTGCTGGAGTACCGCCACGACATTCATCGGATCCGCTTCGGCGGAAGCCAGGACGAACGCGTCGTCGCTGCTCTTGCATTCAGCCACGACTAGGCTCCTTCTCGCTTGGCGAGCGCGTCGTTGATCGAAGAAATGAAATCCTCAGCGGTAACGCTGAGCATGTCGATGTCGGTCGTCTCGAAGAACTGCCGGACAGCGCCGTCCATCTCGTTGAGGCGTGTGCCCGCCAGCGATGCCTCGAGATCGAAAATAACGCGCGGCGGCGTGACGAAGAAGTCACCCGTAATCAGCACCCGCTGCAGTATTGCGTGTGTCGGGCCTTCCAGCTTCACGAACGCATTGATCGTCCCACCGGCCCCCGTGTGCGTGCCTTCGAGCAGCTTGTCACCTTCGCCCGGATTGTCGATTTCGGCGACGAAGTCGTCTGTGCCGATTTCATCGAAGTAATGGCGTTTCGCCAGCTCCTCTTCTGCATCGCTGATCTCACCCGGCTCGGCCGTAATGCCCAGCCCCTCGGTGAACCCCTTGATGAGTGCGGCCTTTATGGTTTCAATCTCCGGAATCTCATCGCCGAGCAGTTCCTTGAGCGTCACAACCCGCTGTTCCGCCGTATCGAGATCGTGTTTCGCGACCTTCGCCGCAGGTATGTTCAACGCACGCACCATTTGCACCGGGTTCATGTCCACAAGGACTGTGCCCTGGTAGATCAGAACATCGCCGTCGAAAAAACCACCCGTCCCACTGATCTTGCGGCCGTCGACTTCTATGTCGTTCCGTGGCCTGAATTTCGCGTGAATGCCAAGCTCGGAGAGCCCTGCGGCAGCGGCATTGCAAATCTCGCGTGCGAGGTCCGGCAGCGCCGCAATGCCAAGGGATGAACGATGAAAGACCAGCTCCCAACCGAGTTGGCCTTCGTCAAGATAGATCGCGCCGCCGCCTGTAATCCGCCGCACCGTCCCGACGCCGTCTTCATCGCAATAAGCGAGATTGATCTCGCGTGACAGGTCCTGGTGGCGGCCGATCAAAGCTGTTGGCGGGAAGCGCAGGAAGCGAATCGTGTCGGGCACGCGGTCCTGTTGCCGTAACTCAATGAGTGCTGCATCGAAAGCGATATTGGACCGCCCTTCCCGGACGCCCGTATCGATGATGCGGAACGGAGTACTCATTCAGCTCGACCTATTCCACCGCGACCGGGATATCGAGCTGCCTGCGGATCTTCTTGATGTCCTTTTTCTTCGGTTGGAAGGGATAACTCGCAATGTTGCTTGGCGGTGAGTCGCCATAGGGGCGGTCGCAGGCCGAAATGTCGTCCTGGAACTTGCCTGGGCAGCCCGACGTACGGAAGGCAATGCCCGCATCGATGACGTCGGAAAGCTCACTGTCAGCAATGCCATAGCTCTTGACCCGACCTTCCTCATCAAATGACATGTGGTCGACGCGAACGTCGCGATAATCGATGAGATAGCGCGCCAGCTGCACGCGGCGCCACTGGTCACGCGGCGTCGCCGGCAAGTGATCCATGAGCGAACCGTCTTCCGGGAAGAAGCAGAACATGTGGCTGTGCCCGCCAAGATCGACAAGTTCCTGGACGAGTTTGAGTACCTCGTACTCGGTCTCGCCCATGCCGACGATGATATGTGCGCCAAACTTCTGCGGCCCGAAAATATCCTTCGCTTCGAGCATGATGTCCCAGTACTTCTTCCACTTGTGCGGCGACTGCACGCCTTTGCCGCGCGTGCGATCGAACAACTCCGGTGTGGCGGCATCGAGCGCTACCGTGAATATGTCGGCGCCTAGATCCCTGGTACGCTGCACGTCGTCGCGAGTCATCGTGGTTGGGTTGGACAGGATGGAGACCGGAATTGCATCTGGATCGATCTTGTCGGTCCACTGTTCGAGCACGTCAAACGTGTCCTGCTCCGATCGCGGGTGCGTGATCATCGAAATACACATGCGATGGAACGGACTGTTTTCCGGATCCTTCGCGACGATGTCCACGATGTCGCGCATCGGGACGGCCGGCCAATCGACGCGAATGAAATTGCGATCCGCATAATCGCGCTCGGCCTCGCGATGGCGTGCCAGCCCGCAGTAGGCGCAGTTGGCACGGCAGCCTTCCGGGTAGGTCAGCAACAGGTTGAGGCATCGAGTGCACTCGCAGCGATACATGCGCCCACCCATGATGCCGAGAGTAATCGCCGCCGCGTTCGAGAGCTGCACATACTCGGGCGACTTCATGTGCGGCGCGAGAATATTGTTGTTCGGCAGGTACACGCCCTCCGGCGGTATGTCATTGGCCTTGACGTGTTTGCCGTTGCGCCGGTCGACGGGCGTCTTGCCGGGCAATCGGGGCTCCATCACGTCGTAAGGGTTGTAGTCCTGGCCCGTGTCGCCGGTGGCCGGCGTTTTCTTGTGTTCTATGCAACCCATCGTGAAATGTCCCGTGTCGTGTTGCCAATCTTGATCGAGCAGCAGGAATGCGCCTGCTCGAATGGCCGGCCAATCGTGTGTGCGACCGATACGGCGCCGTCAGCCGGGAACGCGATTCCATCGAGCCCCGCCATAATCGCATAGGCATCCGTTACCCGTTTATGCATCCCTGGCGGCCGGGCGCAGCCGAGCAAAACCTGCTGGTCCGGAATCCGCTCGCGCGCTTCGAGAAATATTCTGCCGACGTCCGATGTCTCGGGCGTTACAAACGTCCCGGGCTTCGCGTAGAACGGCATGATCACCACGAGCACGAGCGCGTTCACGTCGTATCGGCTGACCATGTCGAGTGCGTTGGCTTCACCCAGGATCTGGCCGTAGTGCAGGCCGACAACAATATGCGGTGTCACTTCCATCGAGGTGGAACACAACGCGGCCAGCGTTTCTTCGAAATCGTCGACCGGGCGCTGCAGCTTGTAAACCTGCTCGATGGTCTCCTGGGCACCGATGACATCCATCATCACGGTATCGACGCCCGCCGCTTCCATGTCCCTGGCGCGCCGTTCATCCAGCAATGCGGTATGCACCGCGACCTTCAGGTGCGGGAAATCCGTCTTGAGCTGCTCGATGACCGGCATGTAACGGCCGTACGGTATTTCGTTCTTCTTGTTGGACCCGCCGCTTAGGAGGAAGCCACTCAGTTCCTGCGTCGCGACGAGGTGCCGTACCTTCTCATCCAGCATCGCCGGGTTGGTCGCCGGGATCATCGGCTCGAGGATCTTCTTCTGGCAATGATCGCAGTTCAGGCCACATTCGCCCGCCGTAATCGAGAACGCGGGGAAACTGTTTTTGCCGCAACCCTCGAGTTCAGTGCTTTCATATTCCTTGAAGGTCGGGGTCGAGAAACGAATCGGCCGGGAGACGGCTACGTCGGCGCGGCGCTCAAACTCAGCGACAAGCTCCGCATCCAGCTCCGCGTCCTCGAGGTCATCAATCCTGCCCAGCGATTCAAGCCAGTTCATGCAATTCGATCCTTTAACCGTCAATCAGTAGAGATTTTATCTCGTCGCGAATCGGTCCGGGATACGGGGAATCCGCCATCGTCGTCAACCAGGACTCTTGAATGTCGTCATCGTCGATCAGGTCGCACTCCATGGCCCGCAGATACGCGCTGGCCTCATCGGGCAGTCGCTCCGGAAACACCTGGCCGCTGATCCGACCCCACATTCCTGCCCAGTAGCGAGTCACGGTCCATGGATTATAGCCGCCCCCGCCCAGGATGACGGTCGGCAGGCCCTTGTCGATGACTCGGTCCACAGCGTCCCAGAGTGCCACATTCGACAGCTCCATCCTGGACAGCGGGTCGCCGGCGAGACAATCGGCGCCACAACAGAGGACCAGCGCATCGGCTTTGACCTGGTCGATGAGCGGCAAGACAGCGTTCTCGACCAGGTACTCGAACTCGCTATCGTTAATGCCCCGCGGTACAGCGAGGTTGTAGACACCCGACTCGGGCCGGGACCGCGTGCCGCTGAACGGCCAGCGTTTGGCCTCATGGATCGACAGGGTCGTCACGCGCTCGTCATCGAGAAACGCGTCCTCGACGCCATCCCCATGATGCGCATCGAGATCGATGTACAACACGCTCCGGCTACCCTCCTTGAGGAAAGTCAGGATCGCAAATACCGGGTCATTGAAATAACAGAAGCCACTGGCGCGGTCTGCCCGGCCGTGGTGGGTACCGCCGGACGGATGAAAGACAACGTGACCCTGGGTCGCCAGCTCGGCTGACATAATGGATCCACCAACCGTCATTGATGCCCGTTCGAACAGGCCCGGAAACAAGGGGTTTTCGAACGTGCCAACCTGGTAACGCTCGCGAACATCAGGCTCGACATTACCTGTGGCGTTTGCGTATTGCAGTGCCCGCACATAAGCCCGACTATGGAACTCGAGTAATTGATCGACGGTCGCTGGCTGGCTCTCGCGGAAGCTCGTTGCGTCCAGCCAACCCAGCATTTGCAGCACGTCGACGACTGCGGCGTGACGGACTATGTTGAGCGGGTGATTGAGACCAAACGCTGGTTTCCGGTAGATCTCGCTACCAATATAGAATGGCGCGGCGTCGTTCATCGATCGAGAATATTATATTTCACTAATAAAGACAATTCTGATAATCTAATACGAGAATTACGCTGCACCCCTTTAAAGACGAGGTATTGAGAAATGTCCGCTGAAGAAAAAAGCATGTCAATCATTGTGACCAAGGGGTCTCTTGACTGGGCTTACCCGCCCTTCATCCTGGCAACCACCGCCGCCGCGATGGGCCTGCCTGTCACGATGTTTTTCACCTTCTACGGCCTGCCGCTGTTGCTCAAGGACCTGAAATTGCAGGTCACGGCCGCCGGTAACCCCGCTATGAAGATGCCGATGGCCGGCATGCACGTGGGTCTGCCTAACCTGGTTACCGCCATTCCCGGCGTTGATGCAATGGCTTCCGTCATGATGAAGAACCTGATCAAGAAGAAAGGCGTTGCGTCGATCGAGGATCTGCGCGAGGCGGCGGTTGAATCCGAAGTACGCATGATCGGCTGCCAGATGACGATGGACCTGTTCGAGTACGACAAGAAAGACATGATCGACGGCATCGACATCGGTGGCGCGGCAACCTACATCGAATGCGCCACCCAGGCCGACATCAACCTGTTTATTTAATTGCCACCTTACAATGGCCAAAGCACTACGGAGAACGACCAATGGCTGACGTTACACTCGACGCAAAGGGCCTCAACTGCCCGTTGCCAATTCTAAAAGCGCGCAAGGCGCTCAAGGATGTCCCCGACGCGGGGGTCCTGGAGATTCTCGCAACTGACCCTGGTGCGGTTGCCGATTTCGAGGCGTTCTGCCGCCAGACAGGCAATGAACTGCTCGAGCACTCGGAAGACGATGGCGTTTATCGCTTCCTGATCAAGAAAGCGGCCTAAACAGAACTCATGCACTAACCGTCATCGCGCGACTGGTAATACCGGTCGCGCGAGATAGTCTGTGCAGCATGTAAATGGGACGTCCCTGGACTTCGTCCTCGTCCACGCCTTTTCTAACGTCAACAGCGACGCTCGGCATGATGCGAGCTTGCGTTCCCGCCCATTCGCGTTCCACAGGCCAGTGCACGTGCCCGCACAGGACACCCAGGACCTGTGGCTGTCGGGATACGATTTCTTCGAGTGCTGTCGCCTCCTCGGGCACACGATAACCACCGACGTAGTGATCGCCGACGTCGAAAGGCGGGTGGTGAATGAACAGCAGCGTCGGCCGGTCAGGCTGGGCGCTTAGCGTCTCTACGAGCCAGGCCTGGCGTGCTTCACAAAAGCGACCCTTGCGCTCGCCGGACAAGGTCGAGTCAATACCGATGAGGCGCGTATCGAAATCGTCGATCGCGTAGTGCAGGAACTCGTCATCTCTATGCACGTAGTCGCGATCACCGAACGCGGCGCGCATCTCGACATTGTCATCGCGATTACCGGGTATAAGAAAGAGCGGCGCCTCGAGCGGCGCCAACAGTTCACGCAGGAGCGCGTACTCTTCGGGCTTGCCGTGTTGCACGGTATCGCCCGTGAGAATCACGGCGTCAGGATTCTGGCGATTGATATCGGCGACACATTGCCGCAGGCAGTCCGCCCGCAACTCCGCCGCGGCGTGCTCCGCGCCCTGCTCCAACAAGTGCGTATCGCTGATCTGGGCGACTAGCAATACGCCAGCCTCTTCCTAGTCGACAATGTGATAGACCGGCGCTTTCTCCAATTCCCACTCGCCCGATTGCTGGTGGTACTGGGACAAGGTAAAGCAATGCCAGTCATTGTCGTCCAGCTTCATGTGATCGCCGCGGTAGTAGTATCCCGGCCAGCGTGTTTCCTTGCGGAACATCGTATGGTGCGTCACGGATTCCGAAGCCAGCAGGCGGTGATTCAGTTCCCAGGCACGCTGCAACTGGTGCAGGTCTTCGGCCCCGATATGCTCCATGTCTTCCCTGAGCATTTCAAGCAGCTCCAGGCCGCGAGTGAGCAAGTGCTCGTTGGTCATGTAGTGCGCGCTGATGCCGCCAACATACTCGTCCATGATCTTCTCGAGACGCTGCAGTCCCTGTATCGGCAGAAGATAGCTGGGAGAAACCGTGCCCGCCACGATTTCATTACGGCCAACCTCGTAGTTCTCCATGGGTTTGAAGACGGTCTTCTTGAGTTGCTGGTACTCGTCCTCGCTGACCTCTGGTGCTTCCTTGCCCATGTCCTTGATGTAGTTGACTGCGGCCTTGGCTGCAATGCGGCCTTCCGTGTAGGAGCCTGAAGAGAACTTGTGTGCCGTGCCACCGATCGTGTCACCGGCACCGAACAGCCCATCGACGGTCATCATGCGGTTGTAGCCCCACTGGTACTCATCGGG
>CAZKZE010000098.1:0-8994 GCA_964557165.1 uncultured Woeseiaceae bacterium | reverse complement strand
TCGGGAATCAGTCTCTTAGTTCAGCGGCGAATTTATCTTCTAATTTGGCGATTGCCGCGGCCATCACAGTGTCCGCATCATCGTCAGTAAGGGTGCGCGATGTTTCCTGCAAAATCAAGCCTATTGCGACGCTTTTTCGCCCAGCTTCTATTCTGTCGCCTCTGTAAATGTCAAAAATCCTGACATCTTGAATCAGCCCAGGTGCAGTGGATGAGACCGCCGTAACGAGGTCTTCGGCGGACACTTTGTCATCGACGACGACAGCAATGTCTCGACGAATGGCCGGGAATTTTGAAATGACCTTCGCTTCCGGGGCGGCAGACGCCAGTGCTTTCGATGCATCGAGCTCAAAGAGATAGACCGGCCGTTTTAGATCGTAGTCTCTGGCGATGCGCGGATGCAGCTTGCCGACGACTCCAATCTCGTCATCGCCACGAAGCACCTTTGCGGTTTGCCCGGGCTGCAGTGCCGGATGTTCGGCCGGTACAAAACGAATATCGCTGCAGTCGCCTGCCAGCGCAAATATGGCTTCAAGATCAGCTTTTATGTCAAAGAAATCAACACTTTCTGGCTTCGTCCCCCACTGCTCGGGAGCGACCGATCCCGTTAGGAGACCGGCAATCCGAACGACCTCGTAATGGTCTTCCAGGGTGCCGTGATACGAGCGACTTGCCTCGAAAATCCGAACCCGTTCCTGCTGTCTTGCGATGTTCGCAGAGGCCACTGTAACGAGCCCCGGCCAGAGCGACGCACGCATGACGGAAAGGTCCGATGAAATCGGGTTGCTCAAAACCAGCGGTGACTCGACTCCGGTGAATCTTGTATTCGCTTCCGCATCGACAAAACTGTAGGTGACTACCTCCTGGTAGTCCCGTGCGATGAGCGTCGCAGCGGCGCGTTCCAACTCAATGTGGGACTCGGTAACTGTCTCTAATGGCGATTGTGCCGACAATGTCGTCTCAGGAATCGAATCGTAGCCATGAATGCGAGCGACTTCCTCGATGAGGTCGACTTCGTAGCGCATATCAAAGCGATGACTGGGTGATTCTACGGTCCAACCACCGTCGATTTCGGTGACTTCAAACTGCAGGCTCTCGAGAATGTTGACAACTTCTGTATCGCTGATTTCGATTCCGAGGAGATGAGCCAGCCGAGATCTACGGAGCGTAATCGTCGGGCGTTTTGGCAGATGCTCTTCTGCCGTATCAACGACCAATGGTCCGGCATTACCACCCGCAATTTCGACCAACAGTTGCGTCGCACGTTCGACCGCACGACCCTGCCCTTCAGGATCAACACCGCGCTCGAAACGCAGGGATGCATCCGTGTGCATGCCGAAATTTCGCGCCCTGCCCGCCATGAAATCCTGTGGCCAGAACGCGCCCTCGAAGAACACGTCGGTCGTCTTGTCCGTAACTGCGGTCGTAAGGCCGCCCATGATGCCGGCAATGCCTATGGGACCGCTGTCATCGGTAATCACAAGCGTGTCTTCCCGGAGGTCGACCTCTTTCTCGTCGAGCAGGGTTACTTTTTCGCCGGATTTGGCAAGCCGTGGGCGAATTGGGCCCTGCAAAAGGGCCGCATCGTAGGCATGCAGGGGCTGACCTAGCTCCAGCATCACAAAATTGGTGATATCGACGACCGGGGAGATTCCGCGCAGCCCCGAACGCCGGAGCTTCTCGGTCAACCACACCGGGGATTGTGCTTCTGGATCGATGCCGCGGATTAGCCTGCCCGCAAATCGAGGGCAGCCAGCAGGTTCGACCAGTTCGACCGGGTGTCTGTCATCGATTGTTGCTTCGACAGGCGTAAGAGATGCGTCTTTGAGCGTGGCGCCGGTTAGCGCGGAGACATCGCGGGCAATACCAAGAACGCTGAAACAGTCGCCACGATTTGGCGTCAGGTCGAGGTCGATCGCCGCATCGGGGAGTTCGAGAAACTCGATAAGTGCTTGCCCGACTTTCGCATCGGCGGGCAGGTCCATGATTCCATCGGACTCTTCGCCCAGGCCGATTTCCACGGCCGAGCAGAGCATGCCGTTGGATACGACGCCGCGAATCTTCGCCTTGCGAAGTTTCATTCCATTCGGCAGTTTGACGCCGGGTTTTGCCAGCGGCGTCTTCATTCCGACGCGAACATTGGGAGCGCCGCAAACGATGTCGATCAGTTCATCGCCACCATTGCTCACCTTGCAGACGCTGAGCTTGTCGGCATCCGGATGTTTGCCGCACTCCACAACCTCCGCAATGACGACATCTTCGATACCGGCACCCTCGTAGTCGATACCGTCGACCTCGTGGCCAAGCATCGTTAGCTGATGCCCCAGCTCCTCAGTACTGAGCTCGGGATCGACCCATTCGCGTAACCAGGACTCTGCAATCTTCATCGGTTCACCTGAACTGCCGCAGGAAACGCAGATCGTTCTCGAAGAACGTACGCAGGTCGTTTACGCCGTAGCGCAGCATCGCCAGGCGCTCCACGCCCATACCGAACGCATAGCCCGTGTACTTCTCCGGATCTACGCCAGCGCTTTCAAGCACGTTCGGGTGCACCATGCCGCAGCCGAGAATCTCGAGCCATTTCCCTTCGCCCCAGGACACGTCGACTTCTGCCGACGGCTCGGTGAACGGGAAATAGCTGGGACGAAAACGCAGCTCGGCCTTACGTTCAAAGAACGCTTCTACGAACTGATGCAGTACGGCCTTGAGGTGAGCGAAACTGATGTGCTCATCGACGACCAGTCCCTCGACCTGGTGGAACATAGGCGTATGCGTCTGATCGGAATCGCAGCGATACACGCGGCCTGGTGCGATGATCTTGATCGGGGCACCCTCGGTCACCATGGAGCGAATTTGCACCGGCGACGTATGTGTCCGGAGTAGATTTCCACCCGGGAAGTAGAAAGTGTCGTGCATCGCGCGCGCCGGGTGATTCTCCGGGATGTTCAGCGCCGTGAAGTTGTGGAAATCGTCTTCGATTTCCGGGCCGGTGCGAACACCGAAGCCGGAATTTTTGAAAATCTTCTCGATGCGCAACATTGCACGGCTTACCGGATGGTAGCCGCCGACGGAAAGTCCGCGACCGGGCAGAGAGACATCTACGGCATCTGCGGCCAACTTCGCCTCGAGCGCCGCGTTTTCCAACGCCTCTCGCCGGGCATTCAACTGCCCCTGCACTGCCTGCTTGGCCTGGTTGATTCCCTGGCCCGCTGCAGACCTTTCCTCGGGAGGCAGTTGGCCAAGCGTTTTCAGGCGCGCCGTGATCTCGCCTTTCTTGCCGAGATAAGCGACACGGACCGCATCGAGTGCGGCAAGGTCGGCAGCTGCATCGATTTCAGACGCAGCCTTCGAAACAAGGTCGCTCAGGGAGGTCATGGAGTTGAGATCGAACCGGCCAAAGCGAGTCCAGCCGGTTCAGCAGATCTTAACTGGCAGCCTGTTGCTGCTCGAGGCCCGCCTTTGCGGCTTCGGCAATGACGCCAAAACCTTCGGGATCGTGAACGGCAATGTCAGCCAGGACCTTGCGATCAACCTCGATCTCGGCCTTGTTCAGGCCATTGATCAGGCGGCTGTACGACAGGCCGTGCATGCGCGCCGCCGCGTTGATACGCGTGATCCACAGCTGACGGAACTGACGCTTGCGCTGGCGGCGATCGCGATACGCGTACTGGCCAGCTTTGATAACGGCCTGCTTGGCCGTCTTGAATAATTTGGAACGCGCGCCGTAGTAGCCCTTCGCTTTACCGAGGACCTTCTTATGACGTGCTTTGGCGGTTACGCCACGTTTTACTCGTGCCATTTCTCAATCTCCTCTTAGCTATAGGGAAGCATGCGCTTCACGGCTTTCACATCGGCATCTGCAACCTGCAGAGTGTTGCCGAGCTGACGTTTACGCTTGGACTTCTTCTTCGTAAGAATGTGATTGAGGTGGGCCTGGGAGCGCTTGAAGCCGCCCTTACCCGTCTTCTTGAAGCGCTTGGCAGCGCCTCGATTGGTCTTCATCTTCGACATTTTATCTTTCCTTATGGCCGTACAACGAGCCTTGTGGCCGCGGCAGGCGGATTAATGGTCGATTCGCGGACTTCTCCGCTCCTGCAACCGTTACTCTCTTTTATTCGGTGCGGTGTTCTTTCGCCTAGTGTTTCTTTGGCGCAATAACCTGGACCATCTGCCGTCCTTCCATCTGTGGCATCTGTTCCACCGTACCGTACTCTTCCAGGTCATCTCTGACCCTGGCCAGAAGCTGTGCACCCAGTTCTCTGTGTGCCATCTCCCGACCGCGGAATCTCAACGTGACTTTGGTCTTGTCACCGTTCTCAAGAAACTCCCTGAGCTTCCTGAGCTTGATCTGGTAATCGCCTTCGTCCGTTCCCGGACGGAATTTGATTTCCTTAACGTGAACTTGCTTCTGTTTGCGTTTCGCAGATTGGTTTTTCTTGTTTTGCTCAAACAAGTACTTGCCAAAATCCATGATCCGGCACACGGGTGGCTCCGCCATCGGAGACACTTCAACGAGATCCAGCCCCTCGTCTTTGGCCATTTCGATCGCCGCGGCGATTCCCATGACTCCTGCCTGCTCACCATCCGAGTCGATTACCCGCACCTCGGTGGCCTCGATTTCCTCGTTGCGTCTTACGCGCTTTGTAACTGCGATACTCAAATCCTCCGCTAATTCAATACCTTATCCCGTTGCAGCCCACAAGCAATTGCCACAGCTACAGCGGGAACGCGATTCTAATAAGCCTGCGCGCAGGAAACAACCTCGGAAAACCGATTTTTCCTAAAAAAATCAGGTATTTTGTCCGGGAGTGGTGGGCGATGCGGGTTTCGAACCTGCGACCTCCACGATGTCAACGTGGCGCTCTACCCCTGAGCTAATCGCCCTCTCCCACGAAGGGAGCCGTAAGATACTGAAGCAATGCCCCAATCGCAAGACATATAAGACAGATTTCCACGACAATCCCGAGGCGCGCCTGTGACTATGAAGATCCTCCCCATTGCCATCCTGTTTGCCCACTCCGCGATAGTGACTGCCGGAGAGGACATGTCGATCAGCGAATTAATAGCCGAGACGGGCGTCAGGGAGGGTCAGATCGCAATGCGGGACCGGCCGGGCTGGAACGCAACACCAACCATAGTCGTCCGCCACCGGGACGGAATTACCGACGACCTCGAAGCAGCCGTTCCCGGCGCGACCATTATTGCCGTAGGTAGCGTCGCCGAAGCAGTCGCCCTTGACGTGCCAGCCGATATTTTCCTGGGCATGTGCAATGCCGAGGCCGTGGATGAAGCCAATAAACTGGTGTGGGTACAGGTATTTTCGTCGGGTGTCGAACGATGCATGGGTGCCCAGGCGATAGCAAATGGCGACGTGGTGCTGACCAACATGCAGAAGATGTCGTCGCCCGCCATCGGCGAGCACGCAGTAGCAATGATGTTAAGTCTCGCTCGAGGGCTGCCACGATATGCGAAGGCCATGCCCGATGGCCGCTGGCGACGAGACCTGGCGGCGAAACCGGGCATGGTGACCGTAGACGGAAAGACCGTGTTGGTCATCGGTCTGGGCGGTATCGGCAGCCAGGTGGCGAAACGAGCCAAGGCACTCGGAATGCGAGTAACCGCAACGCGGAACAGCTCGCGCGAGGGCCCACCGTATGTGGACTACGTTGGACTGAGTGACGAAATGACCCGGCTTGCGGCAAACGCAGATTTTGTGGTCAATGCACTACCGCTGACGACGACGACAGCGGGACTGTTGGACCGGGATTTCTTCGGGGAGCTTAAGGATGGCACTTACTTTGTGAATGTGGGCCGCGGCGGTACCGTGGTCACAGACGCACTCCTGGAAGCACTGCAAGAGGGTCGCCTCGCCGGTGCAGGCCTTGACGTCACCGACCCTGAGCCCCTTCCCGCGGATCACCCACTGTGGCAAATGCCAAACGTCATCATCACACCGCACGTCTCGTCTTCGGGAGCTAATCGCCTCCTTCACCGAACCTTGCTGAGAGAGAACCTGCGCCGCTATGCGGCGGGCGAGGCACTCCTGAATGTTGTTGATCCTGAGCGGGGCTACTGACGCAGACTTTAGCCGGCTTTCTGCCCGTCGACGCCAAAGGCCTGTGCCCTGATTGCCTGGATATCGTCGCGCAGGCGTGCGGCCTCCTCGAACTCGAGGTCCCGAGCGTGCTTGAGCATCTTCTTCTCGAGCTGTGCGGCCTTCTTGAGCGCCTGTTCCGGGGACATAACCTCGTAGACCCCCTTCTTGTCGGCGGCGGCACCCGGAGAACGCCCCGGCACCGGATAGGCAGCCTGCATGACATCGGCAACCTGTTTTACGATCGTCGCGGGCGTAATGTCGTGTTCCTCGTTGTACGCGACCTGCTTCTCACGCCGACGATCCGTCTCGTCCATGGCGCGTTTCATCGAACCTGTGATGACGTCCGCGTAAAGTATGGCGGTGCCGTGAAGGTTGCGCGCCGCGCGGCCGATGGTCTGGATCAGCGATCGTTCCGAGCGCAGAAAGCCTTCCTTATCAGCGTCCAGGATGGCAACAAGGGACACCTCTGGCATATCCAGCCCCTCACGGAGCAGGTTGATCCCGACCAGCACATCGAATGCGCCGAGTCGAAGATCGCGAATAATTTCGGTTCTCTCGACCGTTCCGATGTCCGAATGCAGGTATCGCACCGCGGCTCCGTGCTCGCGCAAATAGTCCGTCAAGTCCTCGGCCATGCGCTTGGTCAGCGTCGTAATCAGTACACGTTCGCCATCGGCAACGCGCTTGCCGATCTCCGACAGCACATCGTCGACCTGCGTTTGTGCGGGACGTACTTCTACTGCGGGGTCGATCAGGCCCGTAGGACGCACCAGTAACTCAACGGTGTTGTCCGCATGTTCCTTTTCGTAATTGCCGGGTGTTGCTGATACATAGACGGTTTGTGGGGATTGCCTCTCGAACTCGTCAAATCTCAATGGCCGATTGTCCAGGGCAGACGGTAGCCGAAACCCGAACTCAACCAGCGTTTCCTTGCGCGACCGGTCCCCTTTGTACATGGCGCCCAACTGCGGCACGGTCACGTGGCTCTCGTCGATAATCAGGAGCGCATTGTCCGGTACGTAGTCGAACAGGCACGGTGGCGGCTCTCCCGGATCCCTGCCTGACAGATAGCGCGAGTAGTTCTCGATTCCGGAGCAGTACCCGAGCTCCTTGATCATCTCTAAATCAAATAAAGTTCTCTGCTCAAGTCGTTGAGCTTCCAGCAGTTTTTCGTTCTTCCTGAGGTAGGCCAGGCGTTCCTTCAGTTCGACCTTGATGTGTTCGCAGGCCTCGAGCAGCTTCTCACGGGGCGTAACGTAGTGGGTCTTCGGAAAGATCGTGAAGCGCGGTACGCGACGCAGAACCTCGCCGGTTAGCGGATCGAAATAGGAAATCGACTCCACTTCATCGTCGAACAGCTCGATCCGCACAGCGTCTCGCTCTGACTCCGCCGGGAACACGTCAATCACATCACCCCTGACCCGGTAGGTGCCTTGCGCCAGGTCGAGTTCGTTGCGTTTGTACTGCATCTCGGCGAGACGCCGCAGGATCGTTCGTTGATCGATGCGGTCACCGCGGGTCACGTGCAGCACCATGCTGAAATACGCTTCAGGGTCGCCGAGTCCGTAGATAGCCGAAACAGTCGCCACGATTATCGCGTCGGGTCGCTCGATCAGCGCTTTGGTCGCCGACAGGCGCATCTGCTCGATGTGCTGGTTTATTGAGGCGTCTTTCTCGATGTACGTGTCCGAAGACGGCACATAGGCTTCCGGCTGGTAGTAGTCGTAGTACGACACGAAATACTCGACAGCATTGTTCGGAAAGAACTCCCGCATTTCGCCGTAGAGCTGCGCGGCGAGCGTCTTGTTGGGCGCCAGGATGATGGCGGGTCGCTGCGTGCGCTCGATCACGCTCGCTATCGTGTAGGTCTTGCCTGATCCCGTAACGCCCAGCAAGACCTGTCGCGCGAGCCCGTCTTCGAGCGCCTCGGACAGCCCCGTGATCGCTTCCGGCTGATCTCCGGCTGCATTGAATTCTGAGACCAGGGTCAGGTGATCACGTTCCTCTAAAGAAGTATTGGGCCGGTCTGTCGATTCGCGTACCATCAGATTGCGTTTCCAGGAGGCAATCGAGTGAGTCTACCAGTTTCAAAACGTATGGCTGCCGTAAAGCCGTCCCCGACTGGGGCCGTACTCGCATTGGCGGCCGAATTGCGTGCGGCAGGCCGGGATCTCATCAGCCTTGGTGCGGGTGAACCCGATTTTGATACTCCGCAGCACATCAAGGATGCCGCCATAGCGGCGATCAACGCTGGGCAGACCAAGTACACGCCGATCGACGGTACTGCCGAGCTCAAAGCCGCAATAACGGACAAGTTTGCGCGCGAGAACAAGCTCGAGTACGACCCGTCGCAGGTGGTCGTGACGAGCGGTGCCAAGCAGGCGCTGTTTAATCTCTGTCTTGCCCTCCTCGGCCCCGGTGACGAAGCGATCGTACCGGCGCCCTACTGGGTGTCCTACCCCGACATGGTACGACTGGCCGGGGGCGAAGCCGTATTCGTCGAAACAGGCATCGAGCAGGACTTCAAAATGACGCCTGAGCAACTTGAATCAGCCATTACGAAACGCACCCGGTTGCTGATCCTGAACAGTCCGTCCAATCCGACAGGTGCAAGTTACAGCGAGGCCGAATTGCAGGCCCTGGGCGCCGTTCTTGAGAAACACACAGGCGTGGTTATCCTGTCTGACGACATTTACGAGCATATCCACTGGGGGAGCGACCCGTTCGTCAGCTTTGCCACGGCATGCCCCTCTCTGCAGGACCGCACGGTGACGACCAATGGCGTCTCCAAGGCGTACGCCATGACAGGCTGGCGAATAGGCTATGCCGCCGGGCCCGTCGAACTCATTACGGCAATGAAGACGATCCAGAGCCAGAGCACGTCGAATGCCTGCAGCG
>CAZKZE010000097.1:0-9108 GCA_964557165.1 uncultured Woeseiaceae bacterium | reverse complement strand
ATCAATGCGTCGCTTGCCGGCGCGCGCGCCTCGCTCAGCGGCAAACTGGGTTCGATGCCGTCGCTGAGCGGCACCGACGTCACATTAGAGGTGAAGGGTGACGACCTGGCGAGCCTTCTGCCCGAGGACGATAACTTCGCGAAACTGAACAAGCCGTTCCGCGTTGCTGCCAGGGTACGAATGACGGGCGACACGTTGTCGTTGAGCGGGGCCGAGGTCGAATTTCCGGGCCTCAATGCTACGGCGGCGTTCGACATCGGCATGAAACCGGTCATGGGGAGCGGACGCTTTTCGCTGGAGGCGAATTCGCCCGACCTGGTGCCACTCACTCCGGCCGAGTTTGCCGTGCTGCAGGCGGACAAGCTGCCGCTGCGGCTGAAAACCAGCGGCCGATGGGACGACCAACGCTGGACGTTGACGGAGCTCGATCTGGGGCTCGGCAGGGGCACGGTGGTTGGCGGCGGCACCGTCGGCGGCCCGCCGAATTTTGGCGGTACCGACCTGACGATGGACCTGAATATCGAAAGCCTGCAGGCGCTGAGTGTACTGGCCGGTCGTGACCTGCCGGACGACGCCGCGCAGCTGAAGTTCCACCTGGTCGGATCGCGGGGCTCTATCCGGCTCGAGCGCTTCGATGGTAGTTTCGGCGATAGCGATATTTCCGGAAGCTTCGCGCTGCGCAACGCGGACGTGCCCGAAATCGAGATCGGGTTGACCTCCAGGCGGCTGAACCTGGGGCCGTACATGCCCAGGGACGAGGACGGCGCAGACGAGGAAGAGTCGGCTCCCGAGCAGCGGAAGGAGCGACTCATCCCGGACACACCGATCCCCATGGAGGAACTCAAGAAGTTCACAGCCACCGTGGATATCGATATAGTCGAGATTGACGTTGGCGTGAAGGAATTCAGCGACGTTATTCTCGTGGGTTCGCTGGCCGATGGCGCACTCTCGGTCGAGCGATTCGCGCTGCGCAATAACTTGGGCGGCTCACTGCGTGGCAACTTCGAGCTGCGCCCGGCTGGTGACGCGGCTTCGCTGTTGCTCGACCTTGCAGGTTCGAACCTGGTACTGGGGCTGCCGGCAAACACGGCCGAAGAACTTGCTGCGTTGCCGCGCTACGAGCTGGAAACGATCCTCCTTGGTCGTGGCGCGACAGTTCGGGAGCTTGCGGCGTCACTCGATGGCTACCTGCGCCTGGTCGGGGGCGAGGGTCGACTCAAGGCATCGGGGTTGCGCTTCTTTACCAGCGATTTTCTGTCCGAAGTGCTGACCACAGTCAACCCGTTCGCCAAAACGGATCCGTACACGAATTTTCAGTGCGCCGTGGTGCTGGCACAGATCGACAATGGCAATGTGATAGGCGCGCCGCTCCTCGTTGCCCAGACCGATCGCCTGAAGATTCTTGCCACTGCGGACATTGACCTCAGTACCGAGAAGTTCAACGCGAATATCAGTACCGTGCCGCAGAAGGGTCTGGGCCTGAGCGTCACCGATCTCGTGAACCCCTTCGTCAAGCTCAGCGGCACGTTCGCGAAACCGGGGCTGACGCTCGACCCGGAAGGCGTGCTGATCGAAGGGGGCGTCGCCGTCGCGACCGTTGGTTTATCGATACTGGCGAAGCGCTTCAAGCAGCGCTATATCGATGACAAGGACGCCTGCGGCAAGGCGCTAAAGGACGCGGAACCGGTCTACACCGAACTCCGCGAGAAGTACCGGCCCAGCGCGTCCAATTAGCAGCGGGAGCCAGATGCGCTGCTAGAATGATCCGATGTTCGATCTGATTCCGAAAATCGTTCCCATCCTGCTGGTCGATATCCTGAACCCGGCACTCTTTGCCATGCTCGTGGCGGCTGCCGGCTCGGCGCGGCCCATCGCCAACAGCTCCGCGATACTGGCCGGCCATACGCTGGCCTATTTTGTCGCCGGTGTGGCTGTTGCCTTCGGCTTCGAGCAGGTAGCCGAGCGCCTGGCGAACCCGCATCATATCGACTACGCCATGAGCGCAGTTCTCGGCGTGGGTCTCCTGTGGATGGCGCTCGATGTGAAGAAAGACGGAGCGCCTGTTGCCCGCGAACCCGAGAAGGCGTTAACGCCGGTGGGCTGCTTCGGGATCGGCGCAGTGGTCAATTTTATTGGCATACCGTTCGCCATACCGTATTTCGCGGTCGTCGATCAGATCCTCGGCGCCAACCTGTCGTTGGCGAATTCGCTCGGGGTC
The DNA here is from genome assembly GCA_964557165.1 of uncultured Woeseiaceae bacterium. GTDB lineage: Bacteria > Pseudomonadota > Gammaproteobacteria > Steroidobacterales > Woeseiaceae > UBA1847. Next base: position 6,890 of record CAZKZE010000097.1, on the reverse strand, counting down.
CTGGGCATCTACAACATCGGCTACGCCGTGCCTTTCGTTGTCGTTCCCGCCGCAGTTGCCATCTCCGGAGAACAGGCGCGGCCGCTGCTTGAGAAGATCAACGGTCATCTCGGCAAGTTGTCCGATATTGCAATGCCGTGGATGTTCGGCCTGCTCGGGCTCGTGTTGGTGGCAGACAGCGCTGCGTACCTGATCGCCGGCGAAGGACTTATTCAGTTCTAGTTGCGCGGCTCAGGTGGTTTCGGTCAGCGTCGCCGCCCTGAGTGAATCCCAGTCGCCAGTTTGCTCGGCCACGGCAACATTCTGCTGCATCAGGGCAATCGCCTCTTCGAGTTCACCGACCATCGCCTCAAAGGCGGGCTGGCCACGTAGCGAGCCCAGGTAGGGGTCGAGCGCCATGGGCCAGCCATTAGAGGACGCGGTCCCGCGGAAGCCCTCATCGATGGCGTCGCGGAACGCGGCGAGCGCTTCCACGGTTCTTCCCTGCAAGGCGAGAATCTGTACGTCGCGTATGCCGTGCCCGAAGATGCCTACCCGGGGCAGGGTGCGAACGACGTCGAGCGCCAGGCTGAGCAGGCCGTACGCGCGCTCACCTTCGCCCTGGTTCTGCAGGATGTAGGCATAGCGAACCAGGTCGGTGACGTTGTACCTGGTGACCATGGGGTCCGCATCCGCTGCGAACTCGGGGTCGTGGAGTTCGGCGTACTTGCGTGCCTTGTCGAAATCGCCGGCGAACACGGCGAAACCGGCGATCAGGCTCAATTGAAACTGCCGCGGATTCTCGACGCCTTCGATGGCGCGCTCAGCAACCTCGGTGGCACCTGCAAAATCGCCCAATATTGCCATCTCCATACCGGCGCCGTACGTATACATCGGGTGCCCGGGTGTCACGCCGGAGAAGAGCTCCAGGATCTTCCCGTACTCCCCAAATTCCATGTAAGCACCCGTCATGGACGCACCGCCCAGAGGATCTTCGCTGAGCTCCGCACCCCTCATACCCCAGGCAACGGCTTCGTCCATGCGGCCCAGGGCTTGCAGCTGAGCCGCCAGGTTCCGATAAGCGGTCGGCCAGTCAGGATGAATTTCGACCGCCTTGATGTAAAGGTCGAGCGCTTCCTGGTTTTGCCCACGTTGCGCATACAGGCCCGGGAGGTTGGCATACGGGATTTTCCCGAGCGGGTCGACGCGCAGGGACTCGTGATAAAGATCGATCGCTTCCTCGATGCGCTCCTGGTTATCCCGCAGCGTCGCAAACCACATCCAGGCGCTCGCATTGTTCGGGTTGAGGTCCAGCGCCGCGGTGAGACAGGCTTCCGCTTCTTCGAGCCCGGGGCCGCCGCGAGTCTCTTGCCAGGCCATGGTTTTCATCAGGCCTTCCGCGGCGTGCGCCTGTGATAACTCCGGGTTCAGCGATAGCGCCTGATCGAGCGAGGCCTCGGCGATACCGAAGGCCTCGTCGGTAGAGATGGCCTGGTGGTTGTTGAGGATCAGCAGCACGCTCTCGGCGAGGCCCGCGTAGGCCTCCGCGTAATCCGGGTCCAGCGCGATTGCTGCCTCGAATTGGTCGCGCGCCTCTTGCAGTGTTTCCAGGCGTCGCTTGTAAAGATTGTCACGGCCCTGCGTGTAGAGGTTGTACGCGGCCAGGCTGTCGGTCGGTATGACAGCCAGGCGTATCTGCTCTTCGTCGGTCAGCGTTGTCTGCAGCGCGCGTGTGATTTCGGCCGAGATTTCACTCTGGATTGCGAACAGGTTGGCCATGCTCAGTTGCCGGTCGTACGAGTTCGCCCAGATATGTTCGTCCGTCGAGGCATCGATTAGCTGGGCAGTTATTCGCACGTTGCTGCCCGACCGTTGCACGGCACCTTCAAGGACCGTCCCGACACCGAGCTCCTCCGCGACTTGCCGCATATTCTTGGTGGTGTCCCGGTATTCCATCATTGACGTGCGGGAGATGACTCTGAGCGAGCCGATATTTGCCAGGCGAGTCAGCAGGTCGTCATGAATGCCATCGGCGAACAGCTGGTTCTCCGGGTCCGTGCTGCGGCTAGTGAACGGCAGTACCGCGATCGACAAGCGCTCTTCTCCGGAGGCAACCTCAACTTCTGGTGCACCTCGCATGCCCGTGACATTCAGGGTTACCGATACACCGAGCGCAATAACGAGCAGCCCGATAAAGATGAAGTCCAGCCGGCGAGCTGTCCTCGGTGTAATCGACTCCTCGCGATCAACGTTCTTCTCGAGCCTGACCCCATCGGGCGTGACCTCGAATATCCAGGCCACGACCAGCGACGCGAGAAAGCCGATCACAACGACGACGACGTAGACCTTGAACGCCATTTCGGACGCGCCAAAAGTCGGCAACAGCACTGAACCCGCCTCGATGATGATCCAGGCGACAACGGCATAGGTGGCGGCAACGCGAAGTACGTTGCGGCGCCTGAGTTCTGTCATTAGTGAGGACATGAGCTTAATTATCACCTACAGGATGATCGTATGCAGCATTTTCGTTAGAGTCGGATACAGCGAAATCGTTTCAATCGTCGATGAACAGGCTTGGTGACATTATGAGGAGAAACCTGAAGACGGCCAGCACGATGGCAATGCTGCTGCTGGTCCCGCAACTGGTAACGGCACAGTGGGCCGAGGGGCAGGAAGGACAGCTGGTCATTCGCGGGGGCTGGTTGTTCGATAGCGTCAGTGACGAACGCCGGCCGAACACAGGCATCGTCATACAGGACGGGAAGATCCAGGAAGTTGATGCGGACGTGCAGCAACAGGTCTTGAGCACGGCCAATGTGATCGAGCTGGAAGAAACCGACACGATACTGCCGGGCATGGTCGACCTGCACGCACACTACAACCTGGACCTCGTCGACAATGGTCGTGTCGAAGAAGTTGTTTATAACGGCGTCGTGTTTCTCGCGAACGGAGTTACGTCGACCTGGTCGGCTGGTGAGTACTATCCCGAACGCGTCATCGCACAGCGCGACCGCATTGACGCCGGTGAATCTGTCGGGCCTCGGTTGTTTGCCTCGGGCCCGTACTTCGGTGCGTTCCGGTGCGAATACAACGTCAAGGTCGCAGCGGATGAATGTATCGGCTGGCCGAATGACATCAGCGAAGTCGAAATTCGCCAGGAGGTAGACGCGTGGGCCGAGCAGGGCGTCATCAGTCTCAAGATCAAGCAGGCGACACCGGGCGAGATGAAGATAATCATCGAGCAGGCGCACAGGAACGGCATGACGACGGCTGCCCATCTCGCAAACTACAACGTCGAATACGATGTGGACCTTCGAGACGCCATTCTCATGGGCCTTGATCGGGTCGAACACCAGCTGACACTCGGAAGCGGGGGACCGCGCAGTGCCGAGTTGCCGCAGATGATCGATCTGATGCTGGCGTACGAGGTTTTCTACGATTCCAACCTGCAGATGTACGGTGGCATCAATGAGCGCCGGTCTCATTCAGCGGAAATGCTCTGGGCGGACGAAGCAAAGTACTTCACTCCCTATACACAGGATCTGCTCGAGAAGCGCGGCGAGCCGCCACCGGAATCCGATGCAGAGGAATTCGAGCAGCGTGTGTTCGAACTCAAATCACTGTTTGATGCGGGTGGTGAAGACTTGATCATCGTCGGCACAGACGAACCCGTCTACACGAACCTGTTGCCGGGCTTCGCGTATCACCGGGAACTGCTCGCGATGACCTATGCAGGGATCCCGCCGGCCGCCGTGTTGAAGGCGGCTACCATTAACGGCGCGCGAGCGCTCGGCATCGATGACCGGCTTGGCTCGATCGAGCCCGGCAAGCTGGCGGACCTCTATGTGGTGCGCGGCAATCCGCTCGATGACATCAAGGTGGCGCGCGATATCAGGTTGGTTGTCAGAGATGGCGTTGCCTACGACCCGGCAGAGCTGTTGCAGTCTGCAGAGGGCAAGATTGGCCCGGCCGGGCCGGATGACCACGCCGACTGGGAGCTGGTGCTGCGGCCGCTCAGGGACGAGTAGTGGGGCCATCTCGTGTACTGGTTCCCGCCGATGCGCTAGACTCCGTCAGTATCTCCATGCCCAGATTAAGAGGACTAGTCGTGCGAAAAACAACAAAGTCAATTGCAGCCGTTTCTCTCTTGTTTTCGATGTCTGCTGTATTAGCGGGCCACGAATATGTCGATGTTGCACCGGATGGCGACATGGTCATCGCAGGCCCGTTCAATGCCGTCATACCAGTACCCGAAGGTGCCCGAGTGGGCAAACCTGAGCATACAACCGAGAACTTCCTGGCCGAGACGCTCAATGTTTCGAAGGCCGGGTATTTTGGCGACGATCAGTTTGTGATGATCCAGGTTGAGACGACCAACGCACCGGCAGGAACCCTGACGAACAAAAATCTCCCTGCCTACATGATCGGCGACAGGGAATTCCGGGCGCGCACACTCTGCATCGATATCAGCCAGGAAGAGCTGGATGCGGACGATGCGCCGCTGTTCGAATACATTGAGGCCTACAATGTCCAGATCGTACCAGCGGTAAATGCTGTGCAGCTTTCGGTTACGAGTGAAGACGGAACGGCGGAAGGCAACATCATCTACATGCGTAATGTCCCGGGCGGGTGTGACTCGATGACACCTGAATTTGAGGAAGAGTTTGATGCCGCCTTTGGCAGGTTCGTCACGTCCATCCAGGACAGGAACTAGTTTCTTCTCCACAGACCAACCGCCAGTGATCAAACGAACAGGATTTTTGCTCGGAATCCTCTGCTTGCTGGCGTGGACGTTCGCCATGGCGGGCGACGATATGGAACCGCTGGTCGGTGACTGGACCAGCCCCGATGGAACGCTGAAACACAGCGTTGCGCGCACGTTTGACGGCGAGCTTCTCGAAACCAAAATGTGGTTCAAGTTCGAGTCCGCGTGGAAACTTGTCTCACAAGGTAACGGCTATCGGCGCCCGGGCGAGAAGGCCTGGCGGTTTGTCTCCCGTGTCACGGACATGGAAGGCATCGAACTCTTTGAGTCGACGATTGAGCAAACATCAGATTCGACTTACCGCGTCGTCAACATCTCGTACTCTGGCGATGGCTCGACGGTGAAGACGGAAGAGGAATGGAGCTTCATCGACGGCGATCGCTACGCCTACAAGATCTTCAGGACCGAAGATGGGCAACGTTCCGTGTGGTACGAGGGCGAGTGGGTGCGTGCCGACAACTGATGTCGCCGCGCATGAAATCAACGTTGCGCAAGGTGGGTTCGTTCCTGCTCAATGCAGGATTGCTCGCCGTCGTATTCTTCGGCGTGCTGGCATTCCAGTCGCGCAATATGCTCGCGACCGATGGGCAGCTCGCACCCCAGCTGCAGGGCGTCACTCTAAATGGGCACGACTATGACCTGCAGGATGCGGGCGCCCGTCCGGCGCTTGTCTATTTCTTTGCGCCCTGGTGCAAGTTCTGTGCAGCCAGTGCCGACAACCTGAACCGGCTGCGCCGCTGGCGCGATGTCGATGACATCGAGATCGTCGCCGTTGCACTGGATTGGAGTACGGTGGACGAGGTTCGCGATTACGTTGAACGCCACGATCTCAATGTGACTATTGTGCTCGGTGACGCGAGCGTCGCCCGGCAATGGCGCATCCAGGCTTTCCCTTCATACTACGTGCTTAACAGCGAGCACCACATCATACGACGCGATGTCGGCTACAGCAGTCAGCTCGGGTTGTGGTTGCGGGCGTGGCTGGTTTAGAGAACGAACGGCACCAGCCACCAGGTCCGTTTCTTGTAAGCCGCCCACTCGGGGTAGCGTGACATGCTGGCTTCTTTCATGAGCATGTTGACAGTAAACAGACCGAGCCAGACCCACGCGAGCACCACGAAGGGCAGCCAGTGCCAGACCATCATCGCGAAGCTGCCGTAGATCATGATTTCGCCAAGGTAGTTGGGGTGACGGATATAGCGATGCATGCCATCTGTGATGAGCCCGCGTTGCACACGCAGCGTGAAGTACTTCTGTGCGTCGGCCGCGATCATGATGGCGCAGCCTACAATGCACAGGCTGATGCAGAGGCAAAACCAGGCGAAGTCGGGTAGCGGGTAATCGGGTTGCGACACCCCGGAGATCAACAGCCAGCCGAATACCCAGTACCAGCCCAGCACACCGACGAATGCATTGATGCCCCCGGCGATCGTTATGCGTCGTTGCCAGCTCGGGTCCGGAAATGCCGTGTCTTTGAGTATCCAGACCAGGCCGTAGCTGCCCTGCATGGCCACGTAAACCCACGCCGCGGTCGACGTGTTGCCGTACCAGGCAATCAGGGCAAGAAGGAAGACGAACGTTCCTGCCTTCTGGAAATTGATGACCCACGCGAACTTCCAGGGGCGCGGCCCGCCCAGGAAGTCGCACACCGCATGATCTGTGACGCGGCGCATCGTCTGCGCCCAGGCGGGTGCCTCGTAAGCTGTAGACATCAGACGTCCCTCATTACATGGCCGAATGGCAGCAACGCCATCGGCACAAGCTTCATGTGCTGCACGGCAAGTGGAAAGCCAACAATCGTTAGCGCGAAGAACAACGCGAGTACGAGATGCATGATCGCGAGTTCGAGGCCCGGCAGGATGATCCATAGGATATTCATGATCAGCGCCAGTGTGCCTCCGGGTGGTTCCGTTTCACACACCTCTTTGCCGAATGGCGCGAGCACGCTGCCGGCGAGCCGGAAACACATGAGACCGAACGGAATACCAATGATCGTCAGGCACAGCAGGATCCCGCCGAGAACATAACCGAGGAAGATGATGAATCCACCGAAAATGAAGAACACGAGGTTGCCGAGTAGCGACATGCTATATCCTGTGAGACCGATTTCAAATCATACAACAGGGAACGTGTTCGGTTTATTATG
>CAZKZE010000096.1:0-9165 GCA_964557165.1 uncultured Woeseiaceae bacterium | reverse complement strand
GTTTGATGACGCCGCCCTTGCCCGCGGCGTCCCGGCCCTCGAAGATCACGACCACTCGCAGGCCTTTCTCCTTGACCCAGGCCTGCAAATGACAAAGCTCGGTCTGCAATCGGGTCATTTCTTTCTCGAAATCGAGCTTCGAAATTCTTTTCTTGCCCGGCTTGTCTTTCTTCTTATCTTTGTTCTTTGCCATGATCCCAGGGCCTCCTCAATCGCAGGTGATTTGGTAATGATGCGACTATGAATCGTATCCCCATCGTAATGAAGATTTACCAGATTATCGCCTTATGAATATCCGTGCTATCCGTTTTGCGTACTTCCTGTCATCAGCCCGCGCAGGCGACCATCCCGAAACGATCCGGACCGACGTGTATTCGATGGCTCAAACACTCGATCGTCGCCATCGGGTAATCGCACTGTTGATCACTACCGCGATCTTCTCGAAACGACGATGTTGCAACGCGCGAGTTGATTCGCATTTGCATCGTTCCTTAAGTGGACTCCTGTTACATTTTGAGTCGGTCTTGCAGTCGCAACTCCCCGGGACTATTCTTAATCAACTTCACAAAATAATGAAGACAAGCTAGCGGCTTGATGACTAGGTCAATCAAGCAGTTAGCAGAAGTTTGATGCGATAAATCTTGTAGTACCAATGATCACATCGGCGCGCACGCGATTTGCCTGTCGGCGAAGTGGTTGATTTCATATTACATAATCAAAAAGATACGCGAGGGGAAATACATGAACTCGAAACAAAGTCGACGATGGTCGTCGGTGGGCAGCGTGCTGCTCGGTTTTGTGCTTAGCGTGACCAGCATGACGGTTGCCCAGGCGCAGGACAGGGCAGCATTACGCGGTACCGTTCCGGCAAATATCGAATCACTGCGGCTTGATTCGCCGCTGCAGATGGAGCAAGCGGGATCCCTGGAACCCATGTACAAGATAGCCCCGGATCTGGTGGGCGCCACGGGCAAGGCTCAGGTCGTTGTACGGCTGGGATCGCCTGCAGTCGCCGAAATGGACGACGACCGACCAGCATCAAGGATGAGCCGTAAGGTCAACATCGAATCGGAACAGCAGGCGCTATTGCAGCGCTTTGGCGCAATTGCGTCTGATATGAAGGTCGTAGCTCGCACTCAACTGGTGCTCAACGCCGTGTTTGTCGAGGTAGACGCCGCACATCTGCAGGCGCTTGCGAATGATCCTTCAGTGGCACGAATCGCACCTGTCGGTAACTACGAACTCGATTTGACCGAGACGGTGCCGTACATCGGTGGTACCGCTGTCCAGGCAGCGGGATTCGACGGGTCGGGCGTTAGTGTCGCCATTCTCGATTCGGGTATCGACTACACCCACGCCAATATGGGCGGCCCCGGTACGCTGGCAGCGTACGCTGCGGCGTATGGTCTGGATCCGAATGATCCCGCCAACACTACCCGTGACGGACTGTTCCCCACTGCCAAGGTCGTCGACGGTTATGACTTCGTCGGCGAGCAGTGGCCGTTTGGTCCGCTGCTGCCCGACGACGATCCGATCGACTTTCAAGGTCATGGCTCCCACGTCGCGGATATTACAGCGGGTGGCAATGGTGTCGCACCGGGCGCAGATTTGTACGCGGTCAAAGTTTGTTCCGCGGTTGCTACGTCCTGTTCGGGTATTGCACTGATCCAGGGCATGGAGTTCGCCGTCGACCCGGACGGGGATGGCGATCCTTCTGATCGTGTTGACATCATCAACATGTCGCTCGGCGCCAGCTACGGACAGGCATTTGACAACGATCTTTCCGCGGCAGTCGATAACGCGACGGCTCTCGGCACACTTGCCGTTTCGTCGGCAGGCAACTGCGGTGACAACCCGTACTGCACGGGTACTCCGTCTTCGGCACCGACCGCACTGTCGGTCGCGCAGACTCAGGTGCCATCGGCGAAGCTGTTCTTCATGAACGTCCTCGAGCCGGAAGCGGACGCAGGACTCAAGAACGCGGTCAAGTACCCATGGACGCCTGACCCGGCCGGCCTGATCCAGGGCCCTGTCCAGTACGCTGACGGCGCTGGCGGCAACCTGAACGGCTGTGCACCTTTCGCGGCCGGCTCTCTCGCCGGCCAGATCGTCGCTGTCGATCGCGGCGCCTGCTTCTTCAGCGACAAGATTCGCAATATCGAGAATGCCGGCGGCGTGCTCGGTATCGTGATGCTGATTGACGACAGCGCGCCTTTCCCGGGCGGCTTCGGCGGTGGTCCCGCAATCAATATCCCGGGCTTCAATATCAGCAATGCGGACGGGGATATTCTGCGCCCGGGCAACGCAGTCGTTGCCTTTGGTCCGGACTTCACCGAGCCGTTAGTCGGTTACACAGTCAGCAGTACAGCACGTGGGCCCGACATGTCGGCCAACTCGATCAAGCCTGAAATCGGTGCGCCTGGCGCTTCGGTATCTCTGCAGGCCGGCACGGGTACTGGCGAAACGCCGTTCGGCGGCACGTCAGGTGCGAGCCCGATGGTTGCCGGTTCAGCCGCGCTGCTGCAGGACGCTTGCCGCGATGATGATGACGACAGCGACAGCGATGAAGGTTGTTCGCCGCTCGAGCTGAAGGCTCTGCTCATGAACAACGCCTATCGCGACATCATCAGCGATACGACGGGCGAGCTCGCCGAAGTCACGCGTATCGGTGGCGGCGAAGTTCGCGTCGATGCGTCTCTCGATGCACCGTTTATCGCCTATGTGCACAAGGAAGATCAACCGTCGATCAGCCTTGGCCAGCTCGACGGCGCGGAAAGCGTCACGATCAAGCGTCGTGTCCGGATCGAGAATCGCTCCGGCAAGAGGCAGAGGATCACCGTAACACCGACGTTCCGGTCAACGGCTGACTCCGCCGACGGCGCAATTCAGGTCGACACGCGAAGCAGGGTCAATCTGGGTAAGGAAGGCAAGGCCACACTCAATGTGAAGTTCCACATTGATGCGTCGCTGCTGAACGCCAACTCCATGAACTCGGGTTTCGTGGGCAACAGTGAGGCCGCGCTCAGTTCCAACGAGATCGCGGGCTACCTGCTGCTCACCAGCAGCGATGGCCAGGTCGCGTTGCCGTGGCACGTGCTCGCACGCCAGGCGGCTGAAGTGGAGGCCGACAGCGACAGGATCGTTCCGGGTGGATTCCCGAACAGCATCGGCCTGTTCAACAATGGTGTCGGCGTCGCACAAAACGATGCTTACACCATCGTTGGTCTCAGTGATGAGAAGCCGCGCGGTGAAAAAGGTGCTCAATCACCCATGCCGGACCTGCGCGCCGTAGGCGTTACGACGATTCCGGTGCCTGCCGGATTCTGCTCGGCGGACGATTCGTTCCTGTGGATCTTCTCGATAAACACGTGGGACCGTCAGACGCACCTGGTTCCGGTCAGTCACCAGATTGTCCTGGATACCGACCAGGACGGCGTGGATGACTACGTCGTGTTGAACCGAGATTTCACGTTCAATAACGTGACAGATGGACGCCAGGTCAGCTGGGCGCTGGATCTTTCTACCGGAAATGCGAATGCATTCTTCTTTGCGGAGCATGCAACGAATACCGGTAATACGGCGTTGATTATCTGTGGCGAGCAGGTCGGCCTGAACGCGGCTGATTTCTTCAGGAATGTCGACGCAACCGTAGTTGCGCAGGATTTCTACTACGGTGGCGGTGACGATGTGATCGATGGAATCACCATCGCACCGTTGGGCGAGGGCTACTTCGGCGTACCGAGTGGAGACCTCGCTTCGGGTGAAGCCGGATCGCTCGACGTGTTCGACTTCGGACCGCTGCCCGGCAACTCGCCCGAACTCGGCGTGATGATGTTCACCAACGGCGATCGCGGAGCGGGTAACCGAGGTGGCGCAACGGAAGACACCGAGTCACTGTTGTTCCTGGCACCTGGGGTTGATGCTCCGGCGCCTCTGCGGGGCGACAACGACGATGATAGTGACAGCGACTAGCTGACGCTCGTGCAAGAACGAAGGGGCCCCGCAACGGGGCCCCTTTTTTTTGTGGTGTGTCTAGCGGGTCAGGCCGGGGCCCGGGCAGAGTTTGAAGTAGCCCTGCTCGGAAGCATGATAGTCGTACTCTTGATCCGCAATGCCGATCACGACTCGGTATCCATTGACCAGTGCTTGCGTGTAATTCATACCTGGCTCAGGGCAACCGAGAGATCCGTCGGGCCATTGCACGGACTCGGCAGTTAACAAGGTAAACGCGGACCGATTTGCTCCGCTTTGCTTCTCGAGGTCGGCATAGATCTTGTCGAGCAGATCCTGCGGCACTTCGCCGGTGACCCCCGTTTCGGCTGGACTGGTTTCCGGCAGTTTTTCGATTTCTCGTGGCTCCTGCATCTCACGCCGCATCGCTAGCCGCTCTTCCTTACTCATTGGTGCCGGCCTTTCCACGGTCTCGGCCTGTGGCTCCTCGCTCTCGTTCGAATCCGCGCATGCGGCAGCCAGCAAGGCCGCCACCGCTACGAGGTACGTGTATTTCTTCATAGTATTTGTATCCTTTTTGCCAACTGGTTCGTCTATCGACGCAGCGATATGTAGGCGCCAACGTCGTCACCGCGGATCTCGGTCTCGGTCGAGTCGCGGCGACGATTGGGTCCATAAGAATAAACGAAGAAAACCCGCGTTTGGGTCTTGCGATTGCAGCGATCGCGTACCCAGTACGGTGAATTCCAGGGGTCCAGCAGGAACTCGGCGCGCTCCTCGGGCATGCCCTGGCTCGTGAGGCTCGCGAATTCGCCGTTTTGCAGGCCGAACTGCTCATACTTGACCACAAACGAGTAGAGGCGCTTGTGCAGGCTGCACCGGGACGTTGCCCTGCCGCTCTCGAAATCGCGTTTGATCGCCTCGATCTCGGCCTGTGCCGCTTCCATGGTCGCGGGGTGCGCATCTCGCTGCATACGGGTGGCCGCGCCGCTGATGAGCCCGAGCGCCATCACGATGGTCCAGCCAATCAGCATCGGGCGCAACCTCGTCGGCAGCAACGCGAACAGCATGCCCAGCCCCAGCATCAGCTCCACCCACTCGCCCGAATGGCTGAACGGATAGATGACGTACATCAGGAAGGTCGCCGCGAACAGCGGCAGCAGGCCCAGCGGCGGTGCGACAATTCCGACCCGCTCGACCAGGGAGCGCAATGGCCGAACGAGCGCCAGCAGCGGCAGCAACACGCCGTAGCCGGCAATCGTCGCCGACAGCGCGAGCTTGCGATAGTCGGTGTCGATGACATTGTGGAAGTTGAATTCCTGCTGGAAGTTGTGCTCGAGGAAATACACCGGCGGGCGGTAACCGAGCACGCGCTGCCCCCACGAAATTTCTTCCATCGCAACGACGAAGCAGAACAGCGCCAGGCCGTAGTAGAACCAGGGCAGTCGATGCGCGTTACTGCGGTAATCGCGACTCGCGACAATGGCCGCGACTGCGGCGAGCAGGAAAACCCAGAAGCTCGCCCATTCGATGTACTCGTCTTCCTGGATGCTGGCGTAATAGAAATCCGGGAAACTGGATTCGAGAACGAACGCGTACACGATCGTCAACAACACGAGGATGTTGGCGATCAGGAAATACGCAGTACGGTTTGCTGGGGCGTTGGCGTCCACGACGCTGCTCAGTTTAGGAGAAGCAGCCTTCCTTCGCCAGCCGATCGATGTCGGCGTCGCTCTTCCCGAGTTCGCGCAGCACGTCCTCAGTGTGCTCGCCTAGTGCCGCGCCGATGCGTTTGTAGCTCGGCACCGACGTCGAGAACTTGATGGCCGCCGCCATCTGTCGCTGCGTGCCACCGCCGGGTGTCGGCACCTCGGTGATCATCTCGCGCGCGTCGAACAGCGGGTGCTGGCTCGCCTCGTCCAGATCAAGCACGGGCTCGACGCAGGCATCGACACCCGCGAACAACTCGCGGCATTCGGCAAAGGTCAGCGCCGCGAATTTCTCCCTGAGCAATGCCCGGAACTCCTGCTCTGCCTCCGGTTCGAGGCCAAAGCCTTTCAGCTCGGGCACGTCGATCTCCAGCGCGTCGCAGAGTGCGCGTAGAAAGTGCGGCTCGATGCTGCCGACCGACATCCAGCGATGGTCGCTGGTCTCGTAGTGACCGTAGTAGCTGCCGCCGTTCAGCGGGTTGTCCTCCATCCGGGTGACCACGCCGCCGGCAACGCAAGCGGCACCCATGACCGTGTTCAAGGTGAACGCAGCATCGGTCATCGAAACATCGACAGCCTGTCCCTCACCCGTTCGATCCCTGTGGATGACAGCCGCGAGGATCCCGAGCGCGCCGTGCAGGGAACCGCCCGCTACGTCGGCGATCGGCAAGCCTGCGGCAATGGGTCCATTCTCCTTGCTGCCCGTGTAGCTGCTTAGGCCCGACAGCGCGAGGTAGTTATTGTCGTGGCCGGCGCGGTCACGGTACGGGCCGGTCTGGCCGTAACCCGTAATCGAACAGAAGATCACGCCCGGGTTGACGGCCTTCAGGTCCTCGTAGCCAATGCCGAGTCTCGCCATGATGCCGGGCCGAAACTGTTCGACCACGATGTCGTACTCAGTGACGAGTTCCTTGACCAGGTCGATGGCCGACGGGCATTTCAGATTCAGCCCGATGGACCGCTTGTTGCGGTTCAGGTAGCTATGCGCGGAACTGGAATAGGCATCCTTCGGTTCAGAGCTGCGAATCGTGTCGTAGCGATGCGGTGCCTCGACCCGCAGAACGTCGGCGCCCAGGTCTGCGAGCAGCAACGTTCCGAACGGACCCGGCAGCAGCGTCGTGAAGTCCAGGATTTTCAGAGATTGCAGGGGACCCATGGCAAGTCAACGATGTGACGACGTCCTCAGTTGACCTCGTTGTCCGCATTGATGGCGAAGCGCGCCGGCGTCGACGATGACATTACGCCACGCTTCAGGTTCGCGGTCGTCGAGACGAACACGACCTTGCCCGACGGGTCCATCGCGATAACAGCGCCGTAACCCCCAACAGGCAAAAGGCTATCTACGATCAATGCCTCGGCGGCATCCTTGAGGGACTCGTCGTTGAACTCCATCCGGGCACAGATACCGCGCGCTACGGTCCAGCGCATGAAGTACTCGCCATGACCGGTACCCGAAACTGCGCACGACGTGTTCGATGCGTAGGTGCCAGCGCCGATGACCGGTGTGTCACCGATGCGCCCGAAGCGCTTGTTGGCGCGGCCGCCAGTCGTCGTACCCGCAGAGAGATTGCCATGCTTGTCGAGAACGACAGCGCCGACCGTACCGAAATATGAATCGCCGGCGTCGGCCACGGTGCCGGGCTCCTTCGCGCGTTTCTCGAGCAGCTGGTTCCTGCGTTCCTCGGTAATGAAGTACAGCGGGTTCACGACCTCGAGTCCGTTCTGTGACGCGAACCAGTCTGCCCCTTCGCCGTGCAGCATGACGTTCTGCGTCTGCTCCATGACCGCCCGGGCCGCGGCTATCGGGTTACGGATCCGCGAGCTGCCCGCGATCGCGCCTGCGGCAAGATCTTCGCCGCGCATGATTGACGAATCGTGTCGCGCAACGCCATGCTCATCGAGCACCGCCCCGCGGCCGGCATTGAAGTGAGGCGAATCTTCGAGAACCTTTAGCGCTGCCTCGATGGCCTCGGTGCCTGTCCCCCCTGACTCGAGGATGCGAGCGCCTGCTGCCAGCGACGCCTGCAGGTCCTTGCGGGTCTGCTCTGCTTTCTCTGTCGCGAGATCCGCGGGTTCGGTGCCGCCCGCCCCGCCGTGGATCGCGATGACCCACTCGGGGTTCCTGCCAACATCGGGGACTTCCGTAGCACCGTAGTTCTGCGCGTGGGCGGCGTTTGCACATAGAAAGAAAGCGGCGACCAGGAATCGCATTTGAATTATCGTGTCCATAGCTGTCAGATTATAGACCTGATGAACCGATTTACTACGACAACCCTGCTGGCCGCCCTCACGACCTGTGCGTACGCCCAGCCTGAGCCGGAGCAAGCCGATATCGCCTGGGTCGCCAGCGGCAAGTTCTGCGAGCCCGAGACCGTGTTGCCGTTACCCGACGACACGCTGCTCGTGTCGAATGTTTGTGACTTTAGTCACCCGGGCAACGGCTTCCTGAGCCTGCTCGATAAGGAGGGACAGTTACTCGACCAGGCTGTCGTCGATGGCCTCGACGCGCCGCTGGGTATGGCGCTGTCCGGTAAGCGGCTCTACGTGGTGGACAACAACCGGCTGCTCGTCTTTCGCTGGCCCGGCTATCATCGGATACAGTCAATCGATCTCGATACTTCCGTGGCGAACGATGTGGCAGTCACAGGCTGCGGCGTTGCCTACGTTACCGACACCGCGAAACACCAGGTCATCGAAGTCGATCCGATTGGCAAGCAGACCGTGTTCACGGGACAAGCACAGTTCCAGGGCGCCAACGGCATCGAAGTCTTCGACGGGCACCTCTATGTCGGCGGCAAGCGGCTCTGGCGTGTGAATCTCGAGACCAATGTGGTCGATAGGGTGGGGCCCGAGTGGCTGTCCGACATCGACGGCATCGAATTCGAAGGGGACGGTACACTGCAGATCACCCCGGTCGCGGGACCTTTGATCCGCTATAGAGATGAAGTTGATTACCAGGTGCTAGGCGGTGAAGGTATCAGCAGCGCCAATCACGGTTATTCGGCCAGCCTGAAGCTGGCCCTGATTCCCACGGGTTACGACAACACCGTGGTCGCGATTCGTATCAAAGACTACTGATCGTCGTACTTGCGTTTGATGGCATCGGCCAGGAACTGGCCCGTGCTGTTGTACGGGTCACAAGCAGCGTCAAAGGTCTCGTCGATCTGCAGTACAGCAACGTCGATCTTCTCGACCGAGGGCTGGTCGCTCTCGGTCAGGGCCTCGACGTCGCTATTCCCCTTGACGCGCCGGTTCGACGGATCCGGTAGCGCTGTTTTATCAGTTGACATAACGATGTCCCGTTCAAATTCTGTCACGGTTCCATCGTAGGGCGCCGTCGAGACACTGTGAACGTCGCCCGTCGGACGGGCGGTACCGCTCGTCAGGTCAATACCGCTCGTCGGCCAAAACCGACCGCTCGTCAAATGGTTACGAGGGAAACGGCTTCAAAAGCGAAGCGTGAAACGTGCGAAGAAGTCGAACTCGTCGCGCTTCTGCGCCTGGT
>CAZKZE010000095.1:0-9434 GCA_964557165.1 uncultured Woeseiaceae bacterium | reverse complement strand
ACGACGATCTCGATACCGTCCTGTCATTGCTCGAACGCATGTCGCATCACCTGACTGCCGCGGTCGTCAGCGCCGACATCGAGTTCCAGAACAAGGTGCTCGGCGCGACCGTCAACGGCACGACCTACTGCGGCATGCGGGCACGCACGACCGGGGCACCGCAGAACCACTGGTTTGGGCCGAGCGGCGATCCGCGTGGCGCAGGTATAGGCACACCCGAGGCAATCCAGATAACCTGGAGCGCACACCGGGAGATCATCGCGGACAATGGGCCGAAGCCTGAGGGCTGGACTACACCGCCGGTAAGATAAGCAGGTCGCCGTCGATGCCGATGAATTTCTTGATCCGGTTCGCGCCTTTGCGAACGGCGGCCTGGAGGTTGATGCTGCGCACCGTGCTGCATTGACGCTCGGTGGCCAGGTTATCTACCTCAACCTCGAGCGTAATGTCGTTATTGCGGAACAGCAACGAGCGACGCACGTCGTGACTCGACCAGCCGAGGAACTTGCGTGGCTCTGCAAAGCGCGCCCGGGTGCCGTCCGCGAGAATAGCGTGGCATTCGGCATAGCGCATCGGGATCTCGACACGATACTCGACCACGTCAGCGTGACTCGCGTCGCGCAGCGGAATCAATGTGTCGAGGATTCGGGCAGTGTTTTCGAGCAGTCCGGCATCGCCGTGGGGCGCGCGGCACAGCTCGGTGGCTAAAATGCCCGGTTGAGTTTCCTTCGTATCCAGCGTTGTCTGTTGCATCACAATCCCCCGTAGGATCAGATTCGCAGGCTCTCCGTATTGAACCCTTGCACCTGATACTACGAAAGATTTACATCAAATTTTACAAAAAGAATTTCACACTGTTAATTTCACAAACTGATCTGTCGTCTATGGCCAGATGTCCCGCTGCATGACGACGGTGGCAACACGCCGAATCGCCGATACCAGGGCCGCATCACGCAGTGTCGGTCCCGGTTGCCCCTTGTTCAGACCGCCTTCGTAGCGTTCCTGCAGCGCGGTGCACTGATCGACGGTCTCGTCTACCGCACGGTACATCTTCGCTTTGAGCCGGCCCTCTACTTTTTCGAGATCCCACTGCTGGTTCTCGAGATTCTGCACCCACTCGAAGTAGCTGACCACGACACCACCAGCGTTGGCGAGGATATCCGGAAGAACAACCACGTTTCTCTGCTGCAGGATTTCATCGGCTGCCGCCGTTATCGGCCCGTTGGCGTCCTCAACGATCAATTTCGCTTTGACGTTTCGAGCATTGTCGACACGGATCTGGCACTCAAGCGCTGCCGGAATCAGGACGTCACAATCATAGGCCAGGACATCCTCGTTGCTGATCGGCGTCGCGCCAGGATAGCCCGTAACGCTGCCAGTCTCTTTCTTGTGCGCAAGGACGGCCCTCGGATCGAGTCCTTCGTCGTTGCTGATGCCGCCACGGGAGTCGCTGACCGCAACAACGACAGCACCGGCATCGTGAAACAAGCGAGCCGCGATCGAGCCCGCATTGCCGTATCCCTGTACAGAAACCCTGGCGCCCTCGAGCGATTCAAGACCGGGTACCGCGCCGCGACGCAGCAATTGCTCCGTCGCATACCAGCTGCCTCGCGCCGTGGCCTCGTCCCTGCCAAGCGAACCTCCGATCTCAATCGGTTTGCCCGTTACGACGGCCAGGTTGTTCTCGCCGGGATGAAGCTGGTTGAAGGTGTCGTAAATCCAGGCCATGGTCTGCGCATTCGTATAGACATCCGGGGCGGGAATATCCGTATACGGTCCGATGCTATCGCCCAGTTCGGCAACAAACCGGCGTGTAATTCCGCGCAGTTCGTCGCGACTCAGCTTCTTCGGATCGCAGACGACACCGCCCTTGCCGCCACCGTAGGGGATATTCACAACAGCTGTCTTCCAGGTCATGAACGCGGCAAGCGCCGTTACCTCGGTTTCGGTTACGTCGGGATGGTAGCGAATGCCGCCCTTCCCGGGCCCCCGCACATCGCTGTGCAGGACTCGAAAACCATGAAAAGTCTGTATCGAACCGTCATCCATGCGGACCGGGAACCGAACATGGATCGTGCGTTTCGGGTTGATCAGGAAATCGATAATTCCCTTCTTGATCCCATCGATCCAGTTCAGGGCTCGTTCGAACTGCTGGGTAGCGTTGACGAAGAGATCAAGACTCTCGGTAGTTCTGACAGGAGCATCCATAGCGCACCTCTCTGGTTTCTGGGGTCTGCCCTGATATTTTGATCCAATTTTTGAGCCCGTGCGCTACGTAGATTCGCCTATTTCCCGTATATAATCCCTCGACCGAAATCACCGACCCTCACCATGAAGAAACCTGAATTGCTGTCGCCGGCCGGCACGCTCAAGAATATGCGCTTCGCTTTCGCGTACGGCGCCGACGCCGTGTATGCGGGCCAGCCGCGCTACAGTCTGCGCGTACGCAACAACCAGTTCAGCAAGGAGGACATCCTGGCGCAGGGGATCGAAGAGGCCCATACAGCCGGGAAACTGTTCTTCCTGGCCAGCAACATCGCGCCGCACAACAACAAACTGAAGAGCTACATCCGCGATCTCGAACCGATCATCGAGATGGGGCCGGACGCCCTGATCATGTCGGATCCAGGCCTTATCATGATGGTGCGCGATTCGTTCCCGGATGTGCCGGTTCATTTGTCCGTGCAGTCCAATGTTGTGAACTACGCGGCCGTGAAGTTCTGGCAGTCGATGGGGCTGACGCGCATCATCCTGTCACGCGAGTTGTCTCTGAAAGAAGTCAGACAGATTCGTGAAGAGTGCCCGGACATGGAGCTCGAAGTCTTTGTCCACGGCGCGCTTTGTATCGCTTATTCGGGTCGCTGCCTGTTATCCGGCTACATGTCCCGCCGCGACTCGAACCAGGGTGCCTGCACAAACTCCTGCCGGTGGAAATACAACACCCAGGAAGCGCGGGAAACCAGCACGGGCGACGTTGCACCGGTCATGGTCGACCCCACGGAACTGCCTGTGGCCCTGCTCGAGGAAGAAACGCGACCGGGCGAGCTGATGCCCGCCTACGAAGACGAACACGGTACCTACATCATGAACTCGCGTGATCTGCGCGCCGTGCAGCACGTGAAAGAACTAACCGAAATGGGCATCGATTCACTGAAAATCGAGGGCAGAACCAAGTCGGCCTATTACACTGCACGCACGACGCAGGTTTATCACCGCGCGATCGAAGATGCCGCCAGCGGCAATGACTTCGACATGGGTATGATGGAGGAGCTCGAAGGTCTCTCGAATCGGGGCTACACGGAAGGCTTCTACCGGCGTCACCCGCCAAAGGAATACCAGAACTACGAGCAGGGCGCCTCGACGTCCGACCGCCAGCAACTCGTGGGTGAAGTCCTGGATATCAACGACAGTCACCTGACGATCGACGTCAAGAACAAGTTCGAGCGTGGTGACCTGATGGAACTCGTGATGCCGGCAGGCAACGTGACCTTCACACTGGACGAGCTCATTGGCAAAGATGGCAATGCCGCCGACGTCGCGCCGGGGTCCGGGCATGTCGTAAAAATCCCCGTGCCAGCCGAGGCCGACACGGGGAAGATCGACGAATTCGCTATGCTCGTCCGCTATCTACCGAGAGCTGCGAATCCTGTGACTACTTAAGCACGTGGATGTTGTGCTTCTCACAAATCGCGTGGAGCTGTTTCGGCCACACGGTCGTGCTGACCTCACCGAGATGTGCTTTCCTGAGCAGTAACATCTGCACACGCGACTGACCGATACCGCCGCCAATCGACAGCGGAATCTCGTCATTGAGAATCATCTGGTGATACGGCTGCGACAGCTCGTCGTCGCGTTCGGCAATCTTCATCTGCTCGCGGAGCGTGTCTTTCGTCACGCGAATACCCATTGAGCTCAATTCGTGCCGACGCTTGGTGACGTGGTTGTAGACCAGGATGTCGCCGTTCAGGCCGTGCATGAGTTTGCCGTCTTTCTCGATCGTCGGTGTGACCCAGTCATCGTAGTCAGCAGCACGCATTTCATGCGGGTAGCCATCTTCCAGGACCCAGCCAATGCCGTAGATAAAGACAGCGCCGTATTCTTCGATGATCTTCGTCTCGCGTTCCTTGCGCGGCAGGTCGGGATATTTGGCCAGGATTTCTTCGGCATGGATGAAGTGCAGTTCTTCGGGTAACGGCGGGAAGCGTGGATCCTGAAGCTCAGGATACTTGTCCATCACCATTCTCTCGGCGCCGACAAAAACTTTCCAGATCTTCTTGACGACATCGGTCAGGTACTCGAGTGTGCGGTCTTCTTCAGTGATGACCTGTTCCCAGTCCCACTGATCGACATACGCACTGTGATCGTGATCGAGGAAGTAGTCTTTCCTGACGGCCCGCATGTCCGTGTTGATACCTTCATGCACGTCGCACTGGAACTGCTGCAACGCCCAGCGTTTCCACTTGGTCGCGGCCTGCACGATCGATGCACGAATCGGGATATCCAACCCGAGCCCGCACGGGAATTCGACAGGCGTGCGCGATCCGTCGCGATCCAGCATGTCGTTCATTCCGGACGACGCTTCGACGATCAAAGGTACCTGCACGAGCATCAGGTTCAGCTCTTTGGCGAGCCCTCTCTCAATGTACTCCTTGACGTCATAAATGGCCTGCTGAGTACGCTTGACGTCCAGCAGGGATTCGTAGTTCTGAGGAAGAACCTTTTCGACGGCCTCGTAGGTACTGATACCCGGGCCCGCCAGGTCTGTTCTCTTGTCCAGCATGTTTCTGCCTCCAAAAGCGCTAGGGATTCGTTGCCTGAAATGGCACCCCTATTAGATGCTTCGCAAGGCGCTAGTACCATTGTGGAAAATAGCAGTTCAGCTAGTCAGATCACCAAGACGCGAACTACCGCGCCGCGCCGCAATCGCAAGGAACAGCTCGGCTGTGGCAATGGCATCCACCAGGCAATCATGGGCTGCGTAGCGCGGCAGGCCATAAGCCTCGCGCAGGTCTGGCAATCGTAGCGACGGGTTGGCTTCGACGTGGTGCTGCTGCCTCTGGCGCCGGCGCTCGAGTTCCAGCGTATCGACGACCGGGACGAGCAGGTTCTCTCCGAATCGGCGCAGGCATAGTCGATCCAGCAGCGCCTTATCGAGGCCGGCATGGTGGACCACCAGGACGCGGCCGGTCAGCACATGTACAACCTCGTCGAGTGCCGTCTGCCAGTCAAGGCCGCCACTAACCGCGGTGTCGGTCAGTCCATGCACCGTGGCGCTGCTCCCGACGTCGCCGCTCGGTCGAACCAGCATGCTCTCCGCTGTGCCGAGATCGACTTTGCCACCGCGAACAACTACCCAGCCGACACTGAGCATATCGGCCTGTGCCGCATCGAGTCCCGTGGTCTCGATGTCCAGGCTGACGAACTCGGTGTTGGTCAATGGCGTCGACGAGGTCGGCAACTCGGCGCCGACCAGTCGCGCAAACAGCGGGTTGAGGCGCTTGCGCCTGGCAAACCAGCGCCTGGCTTTGAGCCACGCCAGCTTCATGCCAGGTGGAATCGATTCAGCAACGCAGCCTGGCTGACCCGGATCTGGGCGAAAGCGGACTTCAGGTTCTGGCGAGCCAGGGGAGATAGCTCGTCCGGTGACAGGTGATTGTCGGGTTCGCTGCCGGCCTGCAGCTGCCGGTTCTGATGTTCAATCCTCTGTTTCTCCAGGAAGTCCAGCGCATCGATCAGGTTGGCCGCATCCGCCTCCGTGATTTCATTCGCGGTGGCCGCCGCGAGCAGGCGATTGCGTGTACTGATTCTCAGCTCCCCCGCCGCGAGCGAACGGATCCTCGCAATTTCGACGATCGGCATGATGCCCTGCAGCTTGAGGTCGAGTGTGTCCTTGTGTTCGCCCGAACGCTCCAGGACAAACCGGCGAAAGAGCCCCAGCGGCGGCTGGTAGTTCAATGCGTTCTTCGCCATCAACGCCAGGAAGATCTCGTTCTTCCGCGCGTCGTCACGAATGCTCTCCTTGAGTTCATCGACAAGTGCGGCATCCCCCGCGACGCAGCGCAAATCGAAGAAGATGTTGGCATGCATGAGCGCCGCTTCCTCAGGCACGGTAATCCACTTGTTGAAACGGGTTTTCCACTGATCGAGCGGCTGTCGCCACCTCGGATTGGAGGCCATAACCTCGCCGGAGCAATACGCGAAACCGCTGGCGTCCAGGCCGTCGGTCACGAGCTTCGCCATGGCGGCAAAGTACGTGTCGCTCTCCTCGCCCGCCTCGTTGGACAGGACCAGCGCATTGTCCTGGTCACTCTTCGCGGACTGCTCGAAGCGGCCCTGAGATCCCAGCGCAATCCAGGCGTACGCACAGGGTGGCGGGCCCAGTTCGTCCTGTGCAATGTGCAGCAATCGGCGAGTTACCGTGTCCGTGATCATCGTGATGAACTTGCCGAGCTGCTCGCCGCTGGCGTCTGCCTCGATTTGCCCGACGATCAGGGCCGGCAGGCGCTCGCAGGCTGCGACCACGCCATCAACGGTCGTCTGCTTGCCGATATCGCTCACGAGATACAGCGGATGCTCGGTTTCCAGCCGCATGAAGTCGCTACGCGAAATCATCCCGATCAGCCCGTTGTCATCGACAACAGGCAGGTGATGGATATTCTCCTGCATCATCACCATGGCGGCTTCGTAGGCGTCCGCATCCCCATGCAGGGCCGTAGGGTCGGGCGTCATGATGTCACTGACAGGCCGATCGACATCCAGGCCTGCGGCAACCACCCGTTCCCGGATGTCGCGATCCGTGACGATGCCGGAGAGCTTGTCGTCCGTTATGACCAGCATGGACGATACGCGCTCGGAGACCATCTCCTGTGCAAGCTCGCGAATGGTCGCCCCAGGGCCAATGCTCACCGGGGCACGCGCAACCAGGCTTGCTGCCGTAACGCCGGCGCCACCGCGAAACGTCTGTGGAGCAACCTGCAATGTCAGTCGATCAGTCAGGGCCCGGATAAACAGCGTATCGAATGCCTCACTGGCATGGCGTGCCCGCGCAAACGCGTCGGCCTTGAGGTGATAGAGCAATGTGTCCTCGATGGCGACCGAGTGGTTCGCGACCGGCGCATCGTTCATCAATGACGGAAAGCCGAAACAGTCCGCCTCGGCCAGTCGGGTCATCATTTCACCAGCTTCATTGCGCAGCTCGACCGCCCCACTGCGAATGATATGCAGATGGCGATTCTGGCTACCCGGCGTCAGGATGTCGTCGCCCTTGCGGTAGTACGCTATTTCGATGTTCCTGGAACAATCCTCGAGATGACGATCATCGAGATCGCCAAACCCGGGCAAACTCCGTAGGTACTGCGCAATCTCGGGGATTTCCTTCATACATTGATTCTAGAACGCGTATTTGGCCGATAACAACACTCGCGTCATATCGCCCGACTCATCGGACTCCAGTGTTCGCTCTGCGAACAGGAATTCCCCGCCGATCGTCATCTTCGGAACCGGCGAATACAACAGGTTAACGTGGATACTGTATACGTCGCGGGTTACATCCAGCCCGGTCAGTGCCGGGTCGTTCTCGTTGTTCAGGTAACCGTAGGTGAAATTCGAGCGCCATCGATCGCTCCAGAAATGCCGGTACGAGACGAATGCGCCCCACTGGTCGATAGCCTGCAGCTGGTCGTTACCGTCGAGCACGGCGCCCGTGGACGTGTTCAATCCCAGGTAGCGGCCCGTGCCGCTTCCCCACGTCGCCATCCAGCGCAGATCGTCCTGCCCGAACATATGCTTGCCGGACAAGCTGATACCGAGGCCCGTCTCCTGGTCATCCATGTTGCCGTCCCTGTAGCCCAGCTGCCTGAAGAGCGCTGCAGCCTTGACGTAGCCATGGTCGAGCGCGGCCGTGTAGCGAGTCACCAGGTCGGGAAGCGATCCGTCGTCAGACACGATGCGGCCGCCACCGCCGAATGGCGTAATGGTCGTCTCAGGATTCTCGGCAGCAAACTCCCAGGCGCCCCTTGTGTAGCGCACCTGCGGCTGGCGCACGAAGACCGTGCTCTCGGCCGGGCCGATGAAGTCGAGATTCTCCGGCAGCGCGCCTACGTCCTGGAAAGTTGACCATGTCTGGCCGAACAACCAGTTGTTGTACTTGAAGAACGCCTGGCGCAGACGCGGGTTGAATGAGTTGCTGATGCGTTCGTCGCCTGCGTTCCCCAGGAAAAAGTCTAACTCGAGGAAGGTGCCGATCGTGTCGCCGTTCGCGAGCCTGTGTTTGCTCCTGAAGTTGATACGCGATTCACGAGCCTGCAAGTCTGCATCCGGGCCTTCGCTGGCCGCACCGCCGACAGGTACCAATGCCGGTATGTAGAACTGCGCGCCCGGACTGCCCGCCGGCAGATCGCCGCCACTGTAGTCACTGAACATGGCGTCGAACTTGATGTACCCGCCGAAGGCATAGCTGTTCTCGGGTACCGCCTCCACCCTCGCCGGCTGTACTACCGGCTCGGGCGTCGACTCGACCTGTTTCTCGTCCAATAGCTGCTGGAGCATGACCTCCAGCTCGGCGACACGCGCCTCGAGGGCCTCCATGTCTGAGTCATGGGCAGTTGAAGGTCCGCCTGCCAACAGCAGTGCACAGGCAATCCCACCGGCGAGTGGGCGTCGTTTTAGACTAGTCATAATCCCAAATCCGAAGTGCTTGTTTCGCTGGCTGCATAGTCAGCGACGGCCGGTGACGTTGCTATTCGCATATCGCCGCATTGGGCTAGGGGTTAGACGCAAGCCCGTTCAGGAAGATTGAGAGGGTCGATTGCGGTAGTCTTCAAACCCAGTGGATGCTCGTGATCGAGGGGAACCGCATGTCTCAAAACCGCAGCTACTGGAAAGCAAACCTCAGGCTGGTCGCGCTCTGCCTGGCCATCTGGTTTGTCGTTTCCTACCTGTTTGGAATCATCCTGGTCGAGCCGCTCAACAAGATCCAGATTGGCGGTTACAAGCTCGGTTTCTGGTTCGCGCAGCAGGGCTCGATCTACGTGTTCGTCATCCTGATCTTCTTCTACGCGAATCGCATGGGCAAGCTCGACCGGGAACACGGCGTCCACGAAGACGATGACGAGGGTCGTTCATGACACTGCAATCGATGACCTACCTCGTGGTCGGCACGACCTTCGCGCTGTATATCGGTATTGCGATCTGGGCCCGGGCCGGCACGACGAAGGATTTCTACGTCGCGGGCGGCAGTGTCCACCCGGTTGCAAACGGCATGGCTACGGCGGCGGACTGGATGTCCGCGGCATCATTCATCTCGATGGCCGGACTCATCGCGTTCATGGGCTATGGCGGATCGGTCTTCCTGATGGGCTGGACCGGCGGCTACGTGCTGCTGGCCATGTTGCTCGCTCCCTACCTGCGCAAATTCGGCAAGTTCACGGTGCCCG
>CAZKZE010000094.1:0-9440 GCA_964557165.1 uncultured Woeseiaceae bacterium | reverse complement strand
TCGCCCAGGAGATTCATAACCTGGCCGGCGAGGTACGTTGCGGCGCCGGTTTCCTGCATCGCGGTCCCCAGCGGCAACATGCCGGCGATCAGGAATATTGCGCGCCAATCGATGGAGCGATACGCCTGTTCCATGTTCAGGCACTTTGTCAGCACCATGATCGTGCCGCCGATGACCGCGGCGATGGAAATCGGTGCATAGCCGAGCATCACGGTCACCACGACGCCAAGCATGATCGCGGCCGCGAGTGGCGCACGGCGAGTGTCGGGCGGTTGCTGGCCCAGGGGCGTCAGGATCAGGAAGTCGGAGTCCGTTGACAGCAATTGCAGACGGTCACGGGGACCCAGGAGGAGCAGCGCGTCGCCGATCTGCAATCGCTCGTCGGCGAGCTCCGTTCCGACGGTTTCGCCTTCACGCCATATGCCGGCGAGTTCGATACCGTAGCGTTCGCGAAAATTAAGTTCGCCAACAGTACGTCCGGCGAGCGAGCTGCGCGGGTCCAGGGTGGCATCCATCAGCGTCAGACGCTCAGACTCAAAGGCCGTTGCGCTTGCCGGCACCTTGGTATCGATGTCAATTTCCTGCAGCCCTCGCAACACGTCCAGATCACCGGGCTGTCCCTCGATCAGGAGCATGTCGCCACCGAGAAGAACCTCGTCACCACGTGGCATCACCTTGAGTTCGCCATCACGGAAGACGGCGAGGACGCGAAAGTCAAAGACTTCCTGCAGGCGACTCTTGGCCAGTGTTTGCTCGACCAGGCCACTGTGTTTTGGCAGACGCACGACAAACATCCGCTCGTCGGCGTGGTATTCCTCGGTGAGTTTCTCCTGGGAATAGATATCGACCGACGAGAAATCCGAGAACTTCTCTAACTGGGCGATAGCCTCTACCTCGCCCTGGACGAGTACCTGGTCACCTGACTTTATCGGAACGTATGCGAGGTTGGTGAGGCGGTATGCTCCGCGACGCATGATGCCGACGACCGCGACGTCAAACCGCGTGCGAAATGCCGCATGGCGGACGAGCTCCGAAACCACGGGTGAGCTGTCCGCGATCGTGACGGCGGCATAAGCGACCTTCGAGGCGACCATGGATTTGAGAACCGGGGCCTCGCGCTCGATGATGAGATCGGACCAACGGCGCAATTCGTGGAACTGGTCCACGCGGCCCTGGACGAGCAGCCCGTCACCGCCGCGTAGTACGGTTTGCCGATTCGGCAGGGTTTCGCTACGACCGCCCCGAAAAAGCGACAGAATGATGAGCCCTGTGGACGACCCGATACGAGACTCTGAAAGCGTCTTGCCCACCAGGATCGAATCCGTCGGTACGCGCAGCATGAACGTTCTTTCCTGCAGCTTATAGCGGGAGCGCAAGCTGCGCTGACTGACGTGCTTGTCGCGTGCCGCTTTCTGTTTGGGCAGCAGAAAGCGCCCGCCCAGCGCGACGAACAGGACGCCAATAATCATGACGATGCCGCCGAGCGGCGTGAAGTCGAAGAGTTCGAACGGCGCATAACCGTTGAGCACCATGGACTCAGAAATCAGCAGGTTGGGCGGCGTACCGATCAGGGTCATCAAGCCGCCAAGTAGTGTCGAATAGGCCAGCGGCATGAGCAGCCGCGACGCGGGGATGCGTGTACGTCTTGCAACCTCGACGACGACCGGCAGCATGAGTGCCGCAACGCCGATATTGTTCATGAATGCCGAGAGCACGGCGCCGGTCACCATGATGACGAAGATCAGCGTGATCTCCCGGCGTCCGCCCAGGCGCATGACCTGGCGACCGATGATGTCGGCAATGCCTGTTCGGGTCAGGCCCTCACTGAGAATGAACATTGCCCAGACCGTGATAACAGCACTGTTGCTGAAGCCCGCGAATGCCTGGTTAGAGTCGACGAGGCCCGTGATGGCGAGTGTACCCAGGACCAGCAGTGCGACGAGGTCCATCCGTATGACTTCGCTGATAAACAGGACCAGCGAAACTGCGAGGATGGCCAATACCAGTGCGATTTCGGGGGTCATTCAGTCATTCTTCAGAGGCGTTGCGGCGTCGCGTGTGGAGTCCACCACGTTTATACACGACCTGAGGACCAAAATCGTTATGCACATGCAATACAGCCGTTGCCTGTGCAACACTGCCTGCATGTCGTCAACGCCAGCATACAGCCCCCTGCAACGCAGCCTGCGCAGGGAATTCGACATTCGCGGCACTCGCTACAGCGTCACAGAGTGGGGCAATCCCTCGGCACCTCTGTTCTTTTACCTGCACGGCTGGGCTGACACCGGGAGTACGTTCCAGTTTGTCGTCGATGCACTCCGGGACGACTGGCACGTGGTCGCACCCGACTGGCGCGGCTTCGGACGTTCGACCGCCGACGTATCCTGCTACTGGTTCCCCGACTACCTGGCCGACCTGCACGAACTACTCGATCTCTATTCACCGGAGCAGCCTGCGCGCCTGGTCGGTCACAGCATGGGAGCGAACGTTGGGGGACTCTACGCCGGCACGATGCCGGAACGCGTAGCGGCGTTCGTAAATATCGAAGGTTTCGGGCTCGTGGAATCAGATCCGGCTGACGCACCCGGGCGCTACCGCGAGTGGATCGAAGCCATGCATTCGAAGCCGGAGTTCTCGACCTACTCGGACCTGGGCGCGTTATCGAGGCGTATTGCGAAACGCAATCCCCGGATGAACCCGGCACATGCCGGGTTTGTTGCCGCGGAATGGGGCGCGGAGCAGGAACACGGGCGTGTGACCCTGAGGGCGGACCCGTTACACAAGTTGCCGAATCCCATTCTCTACCGGCGGGCCGCCGCGGAGGCATGCTGGCGCGCAATCACCGCAGATGTGCTGCTGGTGACGGGCGGTGAGAGCGAGATCGCGCGACACCTGGGTGTGGACGACGAGGTGGACCTGCCGCATGACCAGTCCGTGTGCATCCCGAAGGCCGGGCACATGCCGCACTTCGACACCCCGACCGAGTTGGCCGCCGAGATTGAGACCTTCCTGAGACAATACTTGTAAATATATCCAGTACTGTATAAAAATACAGACTTTTGCAGGGGTATATGTCGTGCAGGTTGCCGAGCAGGAATTCGATCATCTGGGCCTTCTCAACCCGGCGCAGCGGCTCGCCGCAGAATATGGCGAGCAGCGCGAGAACGGCGGCTTCGCTGCCGGGCCGCTGCTCGTGATTGCGGGTGCCGGTACTGGCAAGACGATGACGCTCGCGCATCGCGTCGCCCATCTCATTATCGAAGGCATTAGTCCCGAACGGATCCTCTTGCTCACGTTCACGCGCCGCGCCGCGCAGGAAATGACGCGCCGCGTCGAGAACATTGTTCATGCGGCGGCTCGAAATTCATCGCCTCTGCCATCGCCAATACCTTCGGGCGGGCTGCCCTGGTCCGGAACCTTCCACTCGATCGCCAATCGGCTGCTGCGTCGCTTCGCACACAACCTTGGCCTCGATCCGGGCTTCTCGGTTCTCGACAGGGGTGATGCGGCGGACATGATCGATGTCGTACGGCACGAGCAGAAGCTCACGAAGACCTCGCGCCGCTTTCCGAAGAAAGATACGTGCCTCGCGATCTATTCTCGTTGCGTCAATACGCAGCGCCCCCTCGTAGAAGTCGTCGACCAGACTTACCCGTGGTGCGCGGACTGGACTGACGAGCTGACTGAATTATTCCGTCACTACACCTTGCGGAAACAGCAAAGCCAGTCGCTCGACTACGATGACCTGTTGCTCTACTGGAGCCATCTTGTTGCCGAACCGGACTTCGCGAGTGAGATCGGGTCCTGGTTCGACCACGTGCTGGTTGATGAGTACCAGGATACGAACCTCGTCCAGGCACAGATTCTGAATGCGCTAAAGCCTGACGGCCATGGCGTCACCGTGGTCGGCGACGATGCGCAATCGATCTATTCATTCCGCGCCGCGGAAGTTGAGAATATTCTCGGATTTCCCGACCAGTACATGCCCACGGCTCAAGTCGTTACGCTCGAGCAGAACTACCGTTCGACACAGCCGATCCTGGATGCTGCGAATTGCCTGATCGCCGAGAGCGAGAGACAGTACCGCAAGAACCTGTTTTCAGAACGGGAAGACGGCGGCAAGCCTCGATACGTGACCGTTGAAGATGGGGATGCGGAGGCCGAGTACGTTGTTACCTCGATATTGGCCAACCGGGAACTGGGCATGGAGCTGAAAGAGCAGGCTGTGTTGTTCCGTGGCTCGCATCACAGCGATCGGCTGGAGCTCGAGCTCGTGCGCCGCAATATTCCCTACGTGAAGTATGGTGGGCTGAAATTCCTGGAGGCGGCGCACGTCAAGGACTTACTGTCGGTTCTCAAGTGGGCCGAGAATCCGAAGAATGAAGTCGCAGCGTTTCGGGTGCTCAAGTTGTTACCCGGCATGGGGCCGTCGAATGCCGCCCGCTGTTTTGAACACCTTGCGGTAAACGACCATCGATTCGCCTCGTTGCGTGATTTTCGTTCGCCTGCTGCCGCGGCGCAGGAGTGGCCGGGCTTTTGCGATTTGCTGGCCGGGTTGTCTGCCGCCGAAGTTGGGGATCGTGGCTGGCAGGCGCAGTTGACCCAGGTGAGGCGCTGGTACCAGCCGCATCTCGAGCGCATCTACGACGGCCTCGACACGCGCGAGGCGGATCTTGAACAACTGGAGCAAATATCGGGCCGCTACCCGACGCGCGAGCGCTTCCTGACCGAACTGACGCTGGATCCGCCCAGCGCCGCAGGCGACCTGGCCGGCGATCCCTTGCTCGACGAGGACTACCTGATCCTGTCCACCGTGCATTCGGCGAAGGGCCAGGAATGGGAGTCGGTCTTCTTGCTCAATGTCACCGACGGAAATTTCCCGTCTGAATTTGCGACGGGCAAGCCGGAGATGATCGAAGAAGAGCGCCGCTTGTTGTATGTAGCGATGACGCGGGCAAAGCAATCGCTAACACTGGTATCGCCGTTGCGTTTTCACGTGACGCAGCAACGGCGCGACGGCGACAGGCATGTCTACGGCGCACGCAGTCGATTCATGTCGGATCAATTGCTGGCGACAATGGACAATCGCTTTGCCGGCCGGCCTGAGAATGAAGGTGGTGCGTTTCGCGTGCGCTCCGATAAGCGTATCGATGTTGCGGCGCGCATGCGGCATATGTGGTGACTCAACCCATGCACAACGCCGCTCTCGCACATCCCTGTGCTCCGCGGCATAAGTGCCTCCATGCACAAAAAAGGCGGTGACAAATGTCACCGCCAATCAGTACGAAACAAATAGCTCTAAGGGATAGATTAGTTTGTCGCGTCTAACTCTTTCTTGATGACGCGCACTTCACGGGTCTTGTGAACCTGCGCATCTTCATGCAGTTCGCTGCCATCGAGGAACATGACGTCTCCGTCCTCTCCAGCCTCTTTCAGAATTTCTTCAATTTTCGCGCGTGTGTCCGCGTCGATCTCGCTGCCGGAAATGATCGTTACGCCGTCCGAACCATCCGTCTTGATCATACGAACGCTCTTGTGTTTCTTGATAACTACGTCTTCCGTGTCGTAGCCATCGACCTTGATGTCGATGTCCGTCTCACCGTGCATACCACCGAGCATGTGGTCGATTTCGATCTTCTCGCCGTCAACATCGAACTCGAGACCCTTCTTGGTGCGAGTGACGGTGACGTCTTTCCCGCTCGTGTCCGTCAGGGTCTTGTTCTCGCCGACTGCGAGGCCCTGCAGGTCGATGTCGGCGCCCTGACCGTCAAATTCGATGACCTGGTGGTCCTGGCCCTCGCCATCCACGGCGATCTTGATATGCGTTCTGTGTTCTTCACCGGCGATCGCGGCTGTCCCGATGAGGCAAGCCCACAGAAAGACTGTAAATGTTCGTAGCGTCACAATTTTTCCCTGCATTTCTGCAATTTCGATAGTTATTGGATGCCTGTGCACGAGAAAGGGTTGCAAACAGATTGGAATAAGGCAAGGGTCTCGGGCGTTGACGGGAACAAGGTCCTGGAGTCGCCGCATCCGGTCAATCCGGCCGGTTTCACGATCCACAGTGCCGTGCACGAGGTACGCCATGACGCCGGCTGCGTCCTGCATACGCACACGAAGGCGGGTATTGCCGTGTCGGCCCAGGCGGATGGGCTGCTCCCCATCTCGCAGACGTCGCTGTTTCCCTACGTGACCCTGGGCTACCACGATTACGATCGCCGCGATTCGTCGTACCGCGATTAGGCGTTTTAGCCGAGAAAGATCGTGTACGCGGGGTTGTCGCTTTCTTCCCAGTGGGGGTAACCGAGTTCCTGGAGGTGCGCCTCCAGTTCATCAGCTTCATCCGGTGGCACATCGATGCCTGCGAGGATGCGCCCATAGTCGGATCCATGATTGCGGTAATGGAACAGGCTGATGTTCCAGTCGGTTCCGATCGCGTCGAGGAAGTCGAGCAGGGCACCGGGGCGTTCGGGGAATTCGAAGCGGAACAAGCGCTCATTGTCGATGCCGGTCGAGCGACCACCAACCATGTGCCGGACGTGCAGCTTGGCCATTTCGTTGTCGCTCAGGTCTTCTACCGGGAATCCCGCCTCACGCAGTTTGTCGAGTAACTCGACGCGCTCCTCCATACCCTTGCTGAGCTGCACGCCAACGAAGATATGCGCCTTGCTTTGATCGGCGTAGCGGTAATTGAACTCGGTAATGCCGCGGCGCCCGATGGTTTCGCAGAAACGCTTGAAGCTGCCGGGTTCCTCGGGAATCTCTGCTGCGAGGAGCATTTCGGTTAGTTCGCCGACAGCGGCGCGTTCGGCGATATGCCGCAATCGATCGAAGTTTACGTTGGCACCACAGCTAATCGTTACGAAAGTCTGATCGTGCAGATCGTTCTCCGCAATGTATTTCTTGGCGCCAGCGACGGCCAATCCACCCGCCGGTTCGACGATAGAGCGAGTGTCCTCGAAGATGTCACGGATTGCCGCGCAAGCCTGGTCGGTATCGACCGTGATGATCTCGTCGAGAAATTCCTGGCACAGGCGAAACGTCTCGTCGCCAACGCGCCGCACGGCGACGCCGTCCGCGAAGATACCAACGTGGTCGAGCACGATCGGTTCACCCGCATCGATGGACTCCTTCATCGCAGCAGAGTCGTCCGGCTCCACACCGATGATGCGAATGCCGGGTTTGGTCTGCTTGATCCAGGCCGCGATGCCGGCGATCAGACCGCCACCGCCGATCGGTACGAATACCGCGTCGATGTCCTCTTCGGCCTGTTCGAGGATCTCTTTGCCAATCGTGCCCTGGCCGGCAATGACTGCCGGATCGTCGAATGGGTGAATGAAGACCAGGTCTTCCTGCGCAGCAAGTTCGCGCGCGTGGGCATAGGCGTCATCGTAGGTGTCACCGTGAAGCACGACCTCGCCGCCAAGCGCCGCGACGGCCTCGATCTTGATTGACGGCGTCGTAATGGGCATGACGATGACCGCCCGCACGCCCCTGCGGCGAGCGGCAAGCGCAACGCCTTGCGCGTGATTGCCTGCCGAACTGCAGATGACGCCGTGTGCGAGTTCCTCGTCATCAAGGCCGGCGATCTTGTTATAGGCACCGCGCAGCTTGAACGAGAATACGGGCTGCAGGTCCTCGCGCTTCATCAGGATGGTGTTTCCGAGGCGCGCGGACAGGTTCGCCGCCAGTTCGAGCGGAGTCCGCGTCGCGACGTCGTAAACCGCCGCCTTGTTGATCAAGTCCAGGTATTCAGGGGTATTCATTCTGGGGTTATCGCACACCGTGTGGGCGTCCGCAAAGGCCCGTTTTCAGTCGAAAACCGTTGCGTTGGTAATCATTGGGCCGGACTCTCATAATACTCCTGTGAACAAGCTACTGATTACTAATGCGCGCCTCGTCAATGAAGGTGCAATCTGCGACACAGACGTGCTGATCTCCGGCGACAGGATCGAGAAGATCGCGCCGGGCATAGCCGCCCCCGACGGGGCCACGATTATCGATGCGGCAGGCAAATACCTGCTACCTGGCATGATCGATGACCAGGTCCACTTCCGGGAGCCGGGGCTGACCCATAAGGGTGACCTCGCAACGGAATCGGCCGCGGCCGCCGCAGGCGGCATCACGAGCTTCATGGACATGCCCAACGTCAATCCGCTGACGACGACGCGCGCCGCGCTGGCGGAGAAATATGGCATGGCAACAGGACGCTGCACCGCCAACTACGGTTTCTATTTCGGGGCAACCAATAACAATATCGAAGAGATCAAGGCGCTGTCGGTTGGAGAGAGCTGCGGCATCAAGGCTTTTCTAGGCGCCTCGACCGGTGACATGCTCGTCGATGACCCGGAAGCCATCGACCAGATATTCCAGCATGCGCCAGTCATCCTGGTCACGCATTGCGAAGACTCGCCAACGATCTGGGCGAATGAGGATAGAGCCCGCGCGGAATTTGGTGACGACGTGCCGTTCACCGAGCACCCGAAGATCCGCTCGGCCGAGGCTTGCTATCTATCGTCCAGCATGGCGACCGGCCTGGCCAGACAGCACGATACGCTGCTGCAGGTCCTGCACCTGACCACGGCGAAGGAGATGGAGCTCTTCGACACGGCACCGCGTTTGCAAAAACGTATTACAGCGGAAGTTTGCGTGCATCATCTCTGGTTCGAGGAATCGCGCTACGATGAACTCGGCGCACGCATGAAATGCAATCCGGCAATCAAACGTGTCGAGGACCGCGATGCACTGGTCAAGGCACTGAATGAAGGTCGTATCGATATCATCGCGACCGATCACGCGCCGCACACGGCCGAGGAGAAGATCGGCACCTACTTCCAGGCTCCCGCGGGATTACCGCTGGTCCAACATGCGCTGCTGACGCTTTTCGACCTGGTCAGGGATGGGAAGATCAGCCTGGATTTGCTCGTAGACAAGGCGTGCCACGCGGCGGCAGATATCTTCGGCGTTGCGGAACGCGGCTACGTTCGCGAGGGCTGGTACGCCGATCTCGTCATTGTCGACAGCAATGCGCCGTACCGGGTAACGGCGGACAACGTCTTGTATAAGTGTGGCTGGTCGCCGTACGAAGGACATGAATTTTCGGCGTCAATCGACACGACGATTGTGAACGGCGAAGTCGTGTATCGCGACGGAAGTCTCACAGGTGCGGTCGCCGGAAGGAAGCTGGAATTCACTCGAGCAAGGTGATGGGACCCCTACTGTTTACTTTCCGGTCGATCCCGTTATGCTAGCCCGAGAAAAATGAAGCCCACAGATACTTCAAATCCAGAGTATTTTCACAAGGTAGTGGACTGCCAGTACGGCTGTCCCGCACACACAGACGTTCCCGCCTATATACGCATGATTGCCCAGGGGCAATTCAGCGACGCGTATATGGAGAATCGCAAGTCGAATGTGTTCCCCGGGATTCTCGGCCGCGT
>CAZKZE010000093.1:6780-10145 GCA_964557165.1 uncultured Woeseiaceae bacterium | reverse complement strand
TGGATCGGCGTGCGCCGCCGGAGCAGGTTAGAGCGTGGTCGGTCGGCCTACGCTGAACCGGATCGCGCTCTGGGCCTGCATGTCCGTCCGACCGAGCGCACGGAGCACGTACGACGGCTCCTGTATCTTCGAGTTGCAGGCACTGCCGGTTGCCGCGCAAATCGGCTCGAGTGCCAACAACAGGCTTTCGCCTTCGATATCCTCGATGCTGACGTTCAGAATTCCCGGGAAACCTTCCGGATCGCCGTTCAGGCTGATGCCATCGATCTCCCGGATACCGTTCCACAGCGCCTTCCGCAATTGGGATAAGTGAGCAAGATCATCGTCCATGCGGCCCGTGGCGATCTCGGCAGCCATGCCCAAGCCCGCAATCAGGTCGGTCGGCAGGGTTCCGGGCCGTATTCGCCGTTGTTGCCCGCCACCGAAAAGAATCGGCTCGACGTGGCAGCCAGGGCGATCACCGATGTACAGGGCACCGATACCCTTCGGACCATAGAACTTGTGGCCAGTCAGCGACAACAGGTCGACCGGCAATGCCGCAAGATCGATCGGGACCTTGCCGACGGCCTGTGCACCATCGACGTGGAAGAGAATGTCGCGCTCGCGGCAGATCGCGCCGAGGGCGTCGACGTCCTGGATCACGCCGGTCTCATTGTTGACGAACATGATCGACGCGAACTGGGTGTCATCCCGCAGTGCGGCGGCAAAGACGTCGGGAGCGAGCAACCCACGTGAGTCTGCGTCTACCCACGTAACGTCAAAGCCTTCCTTGTCGAGCGTCTCGAACACATCGGTCACAGCCTTGTGCTCTGTCTTCATGGTGACGATGTGTTTGCCGCGGTGCGCCCGGTAGCGAGCGGCGCCCGCGATCGCGAGATTATCCGACTCGGTTGCGCCGGAGGTCCAGATCAGGGTTTCTGGAGCAACGTTCAGCAGGCCGCCAAGCTGCTCCGCTGCCCGGGCAATCACAGCGTGGGTCAGGCGCCCGGCGGCATGCGTTGATGACGGGTTCGCGTAAGCGGCCTGGCCGACTTCGCGCATGCGCTCGTAAACCTGCGGGTCGACGGGCGTTGACGCTGCATAGTCGAGATAAATGATTTCGTCGCTCATCAGTCGTCCTTCCGGGTCCGATCAACGGCCGTCAGGACACCTCGCAGAATGTTGACCTCGTTCTTGTCCGGCCGTGCCCGGATAAACAGTCGGCGCATGCGCCGCATCAGGTGGCGGGGATTCTCCGGATCGAGGAACTCGATATCGGTCAGCACTTTCTCGAGATGCTCGTAGAAGTGTTCCATTTCCTCGCCAGATGCCGGCGGAGCCTCCACATCGAACACGGGGCCCTCATCAAGCATGCTCGCGACACGCAATTCGTAGGTCAGGACCTGCACGGCCATGGCGAGATTCAATGAGCTGAAGCCCGGGTCGGTTGGGATCGTGAGCAAGGTATGGCAAAGATCGAGATCGTCGTTGTGCAGACCCGTCTTCTCCGGGCCGAAGACGGCGGCGACCTTGCCATGGCCGCTCTCCTGGATCATCCGCTCGGCACAGTCCCGCGGCCCCATGCAGGGCCAGTTGATCGTCCTTGAGCGGGCACTCGCGCCGGCCACATAGATGCAATCGGTCAATGCTTCTGCCAGGGTTTCCACGACCATGGCCTTCTCGAGAATATCTGCGGCACCCGATGCCCGGGCAGTCGCTTCGTCGTGCGGGAAGTGTTTCGGGTTGACCAGCGCGAGGTCGCTGAGCCCCATGTTCTTCATGGCACGCGCGACGGCCCCGATATTTCCGGGATGGGTGGTTCCGACGAGGACGATCCGAATCGACATTGCTATAAGACAGGCAGCTGAAAGTCGGGTATTCTACCGCCCCCGCGGGCCGGACGGACAGGTCGCGCAGCTCTTTTACATTGACGGAATCGTTTCATGAACGCATTACAGAATGTGGCCGTGATGGCAGCACGCCGTGGCGGCGCCATACTTATCAGGAATCTCAATAAGCTCGACAAGCTCAAGGTTGAGAAGAAAGGACACAACGATTTCGTCAGCGATGTCGACCGCGCCGCCGAGGCCGCCGTCATCGAAGTCATCAAAAACCACTATCCCGATCACGCGATTCTCGCCGAGGAATCCGGTTCGCAGGGCGAATCGGACACGGTGTGGATCATCGATCCACTCGACGGAACGACCAACTACCTGCACGGCTTTCCGCAGTTCTGTGTCTCCGTGGGCGTCCAGGTCAATGGCCGCATGGCAGCCGCGGCGGTCTACGACCCAATGCGGCAGGAGCTCTTTGCGGCGGCACGCGGTGAAGGCGCGACCCTGGATGACCGCAAGATCCGTGTCAGCGGACGTAAGGAGATGGAATACGCGCTGATCGGTACTGGCTTTCCATTCCGGCAAGAGGATATGGATATGGGCCCCTACCTCAACATGCTGGGCAAGGTCGTCAGGAATACGGCCGGCGTCCGCCGTCCGGGCGCGGCTGCGCTCGATCTCTGCTACGTCGCCGCGGGTCGTCTCGACGCTTTCTGGGAAATCGGACTAAAGCCTTGGGACGTTGCAGCGGGTGCGCTCATTATCCGCGAGGCTGGTGGTATCGTCAGCGGCCTAGACGGTAGCGAGAAATACCGCGAGTCCGGCCACATCCTGTGTGGCACACCCAGGATCTACGCGGGCCTCGCGAAGCTCTGCGCCCACGACATCAAGGCGATCCTCAACGCCGCATAAATCAAGGTGTCAGTCACCTTATTTCCAGTCTAAGGGTGTCAGTCACCTTAGACTGGAAATAAGGTGACTGACACCAAATTATGGGAGGTCGTCGATGAGCTCGGGATCCTTGATCGGCTCGATCAGATCCTGCGGACTGACGTTGAGGGCCAGCGCGGTCGCACTTGCGGTATAGATCGACGAGTAAGTACCGACAATGATGCCGACAATCAGCGCTATCGAGAACGGCGCGATCGATTCGCCGCCCAACACGAGCAACGCAACCAGTACGAGCAAGGTCGTGAGGCCCGTGATCAGGGTTCGCGCGAGCATCTCGTTGATTGACGTATTCATCGCCTCTTCCGCCGACACACCCCGCAACGCGAAGAAATTCTCGCGTATGCGGTCGAACGCTACGACCGTGTCGTTCAACGAGTAACCGATGACGGCGAGTACGGCGGCCACGACCGTGAGGTCGAACGGCAGCTGGAATACCGAAAAGAAGCCAACCGTGACGATCGCGTCGTGCGCGAGTGCCGCGACAGCGCCAGCGGAGAACTTCCACTGGAAGCGAATCATGACGTACACGAAGATCAGGAGCAGTGCCACGATCATCGCGAGCGCCCCGCGCTCGGCGAGTTCGCTACCCACCTGTGCGCT
>CAZKZE010000093.1:0-6680 GCA_964557165.1 uncultured Woeseiaceae bacterium | reverse complement strand
CCGCGGGTGAACAGCGACGCAAGCGCCACAACGACGAATACAGCCGACAACGACAACGCCACTCTGCGGCGAGGCCGGCTCAGAAAGTCGATGCTGGTTTTGTTTTTTATCAAACGCATGGTGAATTCCTAGACCGGCAGCGACTCGAGCTTGCGCCCGCCAAATGCAATATTGACGATCGCGCGTGTACCAACGATCGCGGTGAACATTGAGGTGATGATGCCGAGCAGCAGCGTAATCGCGAACCCCTTGATAGGACCGGTGCCGATTGCAAACAGCACAACTGCGGCGATCAGGGTCGTCACGTTCGCGTCCGTAATCGACGACAGGGCTTTCTCGTAGCCGGCACTTATCGCCGCTTGCGGCGGCGCATCCGCCGCTAGTTCCTCGCGTATTCGTTCGAATATAAGCACGTTGGCGTCGACCGCCATACCAACCGTCAACACGATGCCCGCGATACCCGGCAACGTCAGCGAGGCACCGAGAATCGACAACATCGCAACAATGAATACGAGGTTTGACAGCAACGCCACGTTTGCGATCAGACCGAACGCACGATAGTAGATTGCCATGAAGACGATCACGGCAAGAAAACCGATCTTGATCGCATTGAAACCGCGATCGATGTTGTCCTGGCCGAGGCTCGGCCCAATTGTGCGCTCATCGAT
Source organism: uncultured Woeseiaceae bacterium (assembly GCA_964557165.1). GTDB lineage: Bacteria > Pseudomonadota > Gammaproteobacteria > Steroidobacterales > Woeseiaceae > UBA1847. Next base: position 6,012 of record CAZKZE010000093.1, on the reverse strand, counting down.
CGTGTAGACAGGCGCGGCCAGAGCGCCGGCACGCAACAGCAGGGCAAGGTCGCGCGCCTCGCCCGGCGTCAGACCACTAATCTGGAATCGATTCTTGAACACGCCACGAATAGTCGCCGTGTTGATGATCTCTTCTGTCTTGATTGTGCGCAGCTCTTCGACGCCGTTGCGCATAACAGTCTCGCGCCGGGTTTCGATGAACACGGTCGACATCGGCCGGTTCAGGTTCTCCATTGTCGTTTGCAGCATGCGCTCGCCGGCGGCTGAATCGAGTGTAATAGAGACTATGGGCTGACCTTGATCCGACCCGGTCCGCGCATCGATGATCTGATCACCGGACGCGATAACCTGTCGCTTCAATACCTCTGAGCGAGTATCGCCGCGTCCCGGGTAGCGCCGTGATCCGGGTTCGTCGCCCGATTGATCGACCATTCGGAACTCCAGGGTCGCGGTTGCCGTGAGGATCCGCTTGAGCTGGTTCGGGTCCTGCACGCCGGGAAGCTGCACGACGATTCGATCGACACCCTGACGTTGTACGAGCGGTTCTGCAACGCCGAGCTGGTTCACGCGATTACGCAGCGTCGTCAGGTTCTGCTCGATCGCAAAATCCTGGCGTTCCTTGATCTGCGCTTCGCTCATCCGAACCGTCAGCGAGCGACCATCTGCGCCATCTGCAACCAGGACGTCCCGATCGGTGCGCTCGATGACAGCACGCGCGGCCTGCGCATCTTCAGCGCTCGTCAACCGAATGTTCAGCACACGACCGTCGAGATCGACGCGGCGCCGGATATCAGCATCGCCCAGACGGTCTTCGAAGTCCTGCTGGTAGCCCTTCATGCGACTGTCGATCGCTGTCGCCATGTCGACTTCCAGGAGGACGTAGACACCACCGCGCAGATCGAGGCCAAGGCTCATCGGCTTGAGACCGAGCTTGCGGACCCACTCCGGGAGCTTTGGCGCCAGCGTTGCAGCAACGTTGGCCTCTCGGGGAAATGCCGCTTTCAATGTTGCGGCTGCCGTCTCCTGATCCTCTGTCGAATAGAAGCGAATAACGGTTCGGCCGTCCTGGAGGTAGGCTGCCTCAGGCTGAACACCCACCTGTTCAACGACGCGGACAAACTCAGCGAGATTGACCTCTTCGTACGCAGCGCCGTCGTTGTCGGCGATTTGTACGGCATCCACGCTGCCGTACAGATTGGGTAATGCGAACAGGCAGCCCGCCAGGAGGATGGCAAGGACGAGTGCGTTCAGCCACGCAGGGTATCTATTCATGCTTCGTCAAACGTGCCTTTCGGAACAACCATCGAGACGCTGGCCTTCTGGACCTTGATCTCGGTGTTGTCACTGACCGCGACCACCGCGTAGTGCTCGCTAACACCGGTGATCTTGCCGAGAATCCCGCCGGCGGTGAGGACTTCATCACCGACCTGCAAACCGGCAACCAACTCCTTGTGCTGCTTCTGCTTCTTGTTTTGTGGCCGAATAAGAAGGAAATAGAAGGCCGCGAACATCAGCGCCATCATGATGAGAAAGCTGCTGCCGCCACCTTGTTGCGCGCCTTGCGCGTAAGCGTTTTGTATAAAGAAATCCATGAGGTATCCCCGAAAAATAGCGCGGTATTATGGCATAAGCGATGGAATTGGGGGCGAGATATAAACTTCGCAAGCCCCGGGCCCCAAATCAGGCCTGTTTGGCGTACCTGGCCCGCAGGTCGGCGGTGAATTCGGCCAGCGAACCGGCACGAATTGCAGTCCCGATTTCCTTCATAAGCAATTGATAATAATAAAGATTATGAATCGTCGCGAGTCGTGGCCCAAGGATTTCGCCGCATTTTTCGAGATGTCGCAGGTACGAGAGGCTGTAATTCTGGCAGGTGTAGCAGCCGCAGTCGGGATCCGGCGCCGAGGTGTCATCGCGGTAGCCGGCATGCCGAAACTTGACCTTTCCACGTGACGTATAGAGCTGACCGTTGCGTGCATGGCGGGTCGGGATAACACAGTCAAACATGTCGACGCCCCGCAGTACGGCTTCCGCGATATCGACCGGCGTACCGACACCCATGAGATAGCGCGGTGCATCCCCGGGCATCTTCGGCATTAGGTCATCCAGCACAGCCAGCCGTTCCGACTCGGGTTCGCCAACAGCCAGTCCACCAATCGCATAGCCGTCAAAACCGATGCTTGTCAGTCCTGCCAGCGACTCTTCGCGCAGCGCCGTGTACATGCCGCCCTGGACGATGCCAAACAGTGCTTCGCCCCGTCCCGGATCCTCCTTCTTGAGTTCGTCGAAGCGGCGTCGACTGCGTTCCGCCCACCGCAATGACAGCGCCATCGAATCACGAGCCTCCGTTTCGCTGGCGGGGTATGGCGTGCACTCGTCGAAGATCATCGTGACGTCGGCGTTGAGGTCGTGCTGGACCTCCATCGATTTCTCCGGTGTCAGGAAGACCTCGTCACCGTTCACGGGTGACTGAAACTTGACGCCCTCTTCCGACAACTTGCGCATGGCCGCCAACGAAAATACCTGGAAGCCGCCCGAGTCGGTCAGTATCGGACCCTTCCAGTTCATGAATTCGTGCAGTCCACCGTGCTTCCGGACGATGTCGCTGCCAGGCCGCAGCATCAGGTGGAAGGTGTTGCCAAGAATAATCTGGGCGCCACTTCCCACGACTTCCTCGGGGGTCACACTCTTGACCGTGCCGTAGGTGCCGACCGGCATAAACGCCGGCGTCTCGACGACGCCGCGTCGAAATTCGAGCGAACCCGTGCGCGCGGCACCGGAGCTGTGATCGACAGTCAGTTTCATGCTTGCTTTGATGGCGTAAGGAACATGGCGTCACCGTAACTGAAGAAGCGGTACTTCTCACGTACGGCGTGTTCGTAAGCGCTGAGGATTCGGTCTTTTCCGGCAAACGCGGCGACGAGCATCAGCAATGATGACTGCGGCAGGTGAAAATTCGTGATCATCGCGTCGACCGAGCGGAACTCGTAGCCGGGCAGGATAAAAAGGTCGGTCTCACCTTTGAAGGGCAACAGCACCCCGCTTCGCGAAGCGCATTCGAGCGAGCGCACGGTCGTCGTACCAACCGCGATCACGCGACCACCGGAAGCCCGCGTCTCCTGCACGGCCGCGACACACGCGGGCGACACTTCCACACGTTCTGCGTGGAGACGATTCTCCTCGATGTGCTCTTCGCGCAGATTCTGGAAAGTCCCCGCGCCCACATGCAGTGTCACGTTAGCGTGGCGCACGCCCATCGCGCGGGTCTCTTCGAGCATGGCGCTGTCGAAATGCAGGCCCGCGGTCGGTGCGGCAACCGCGCCCGGATCCCGAGCGTACACGGTCTGATATCGCTCGACGTCGTCCTCGTCGGCAGCGCGCTCGAGATAGGGCGGTAACGGGACTTCGCCAAAATTGTCGAGGTAATGCAAGATATCTGCAGAGAACGCCAGGGCAAACAGATCGCCGTCGCGCCCCGTGACTTCGGCTTCGGCGCCACCGTCCAGAACCAGGCGAACGCCAGGCTTTGGCGACTTGCTCGCGCGGACATGAGCAAGGGCGGATCGGTCATCCACTACGCGCTCAATCAGGATCTCGGCTTTGCCGCCCGTCTCCTTATGCGCCAAGAGCCGTGCCTTGATGACCCGCGTATCGTTGAATACGAGCAGATCGCCTGCACGCAGCTTCGACGGCAGGTCTGCAAAATGCAGGTCTGCGATCTCGTCGCCAACGCAAAGCAAGCGGCTGCCCCGCCGGTCCGCGGCCGGGTACCGGGCGATCAGCTCCTGGGGCAACTCATAATCAAAGTCGGAAATAAGCATGGGCGCGCATGGTAGCAAAGCCATGCGCGCCCATGTGGTTTCAGGCTGCTACAGGTCTGCGTCCTGTTCAGGTGCTGACATCGCCGACCACCGGCACTGCAATCCCGGGAACCGGAGCCGGTGCAGGCGCCGGCCGCGGGGCAGGCAGCGGTGCCACAACCTGGCGAATCTCGACATCAAAATTCGGCATCAGGCTGCCGTGATGATCCGCAGGCATTTCGACGTCGACCGTGACCTTCTTCTTGTCGCGCATGATGCCGAGCTGCAGCTTCTCGCCAGGCTGGTAAGAGCTCAGGATTCGCAGGGCATGACGCACGTCCTTTGGCTCACGGCCGTCGATCGTTTGAATGACATCGCCATCACGCAACTCGAAGGCATCGGATTTCGGTGCCGAGACGACCAGCAGGCCCGTGTCAGTGCCGAAGTAGTGGCCAAGGCCGTCGTTCAATTCGACGAGTTCGAGGTCACCGAGACCGGATCCGGCCCATGGGAAACCAAACTCCATCTTGAAGCGCTCCACGGTCTCCGGTGCTACCGGCATTGCAGGTACCTTGAGACTGCGCGGCCCATCTTCGCTCATCCAGACGAAGGCACTGTCCGGAACGATCCGAGGCTCAACCTCGACGGTGCCCGTCTTGCCCTCACGCAGGTATTCCACGGTCAGGACGTCCCCTTCCTCGACGCCCTTCATGAAATCGAACAAACGCATGTTGGCTTCCTTGCAGCTCCCGGCGCTCAGGTTTTCGTCGTTAACTGCCGTCAGTGTATCGCCCGACCGCAGCCCCGCATCGGCAGCCGCACTTCCGGGAGACACGCCGAGGATGGTAACGCCCTCGACGGCCCCGGATTTATCGGTCGATTCGATCGTTACGCCAAGGCGGGGCTTACTGGCCAGCGCAAAACGCGTCTCAATTTCGGCAATCCGCGGCAAGCGTTCCTTGGTAATTTCGGCAATAACGCGGGCGGCTTCAGCCATCTGTTTCTCCGCCGCCGCCAGTCGCCGTTCCGTCTCGGCCTCGCGGGCTTCCATTTCACGCAGGCGCTCGTTTTCGTCGGTCTGCGCAGCCGCCTGGCCTGCGAGCAACAATACTGCTGCCACGGGCAATATGACTTTCCACATCTTCATCCGGTACCACTCCTGTTTAGAACGCTGTCCGTTGCGCCTGCGCATAGCGCAACTGCAACAGCGATTTCATTAACCTGACGCGTTCGCGCCAGAAAAGCTCTCTGTCCGCGGCCGACATTTGCACCGCAGGATCATTCAATTGGTAGTCGATAGCCGCTATGCGTTCTTCGAGATCGGAGATCGTCGCCATCGTGCTCGCCCGCATGACGCGTGGGGCGTCGGGCAAAGCACGGAGGTTGCTTTCGAGTTCACGCGACTCGGTCACAAGCGTCTGCAACGCCGTGAGCTGAACCTGTTCGTTCGTCGGCGGATTCTGTGGCACGACCGTCATCGTATCGGTTTGCTGCAGCAGCCCGGGGAGCATCACCGCGGCCACGAGTGCAGCTGCTGCCAGGCCGGCACCTGCAAACCAGTTCGACCGCACATTCAGCTTCCTGTCCTTGATCAGGCCTTCGGCTTCCGCCTGCTCGCGGATGCGCTGCCAAACTTCGCGCGGCGGCATCGTATCGGGCAAAGCACTCAGCCCCGCCTGCAATGCAACCTGTTCATCTGCTGTGAGTGCGCAAATCATCTCGTCTTCCTTTTTGTTACCGCTCATGCCTGGTAACTCCTGCATTAGTAGCTTTCATTAATAACTTATGGCCGCGCCATCCGGCTGCGTTCCGCTTTCCTGTACTTCGAGCATTGGCCGCAGGCGCTGGTAGGCCCGCGACAACTGTGACTTCGAGAAGCTCTCTGTCTTGCCCATGAACCCGGCGATCTCTTTGTGAGTAAATCCCTCTACATCGTGCAACCAGACAACTGCCCTGCTGACGTCTGACAAGCTCGCCAAAGCCGCGTCGAGATCCATGGCATCGTCAGGATGCCTCGATATCCCGTGACTCAGTGCATCGCCCTCGGTGACTTCGTGCCAGTCGTCGGTCAGCATCTGGCCGCGCTTCGTCCAGGCCGAGCGCAGGAACATCAGCGCCTTCGTTACGGCGATGCGGCGTATCCAGCTGCCCAGCGCCGCCTCGCCCCGGAATTTCGCGATCGACCGCATGATCTCGATGAACGTCTCCTGCA
>CAZKZE010000092.1:0-10338 GCA_964557165.1 uncultured Woeseiaceae bacterium | reverse complement strand
GCTGTTCTTCTCTCGTAAGAAACTGCAGCTCTCGTGGAAGACCTGCCTGCTCCTGGCGTTCGAATCGCTCATTTGCATTCCGTATGCAATCAACATGCACAGGAAGATTGGAGAGAAGCTCGTGCCCGCCGATGTAAGCGATGCACTCGGGACGAGTGAGCGTTTACTCAGCGAGCAACAGCAACGCGAATTGAAGCAATATGTTCGCTCTGTCGTTACCGCGCAGATCGAACGCAGCAGCACCCCTGCCCTGGCGGCACTACAGTCCACACTGGACAAGGAGATCGGGAAATGAATTTCACCGAATTACTCGTCATCGTCGGCGGCCTTGCCGCCGGTTGGTTCGTTGTCACGAGGCTCATGACAGACTCATCCAAAGACATGCGCGATGAGTCCGGCAAGTCTGACCACGATTTCAGATAGAATAGGACTTATGGCAGGCGGATTTGCAAAAGACGGCGCGGTACAGGAACAGATCGATGCGAGCGTCCAGGATGCTATCGATCGCGCGCGAAAACAGTTACCGCGTGGTGAGAGCCTCACGCATTGCGAGGAATGCGACGCGGAGATTCCGACCGCGCGTCGTGAGGCTGTGCCCGGCGTTCGGCTTTGTATTCAATGCCAGGAAGAGCTCGACAAGGATGCCGCATTCAGTGCCTATAATCGGCGCGGTTCAAAAGACAGCCAGCTGCGTTAACTGCGTCCCGACTTTAGAGCTTCGCGTGCCTTGTCGCGACGTGCATCGCTCAGCTTCTTCATCTTCGCTGTATCCACGGCATCCAGCTTCGCCCTCTGCACGTCCTTTGCACTCACTGGAATCAGGACTTTGATGCGATAGTCGCCGAGCGTCAGCACATCGTTGTCTCGTAGGATCTGCCGCCCCACGCGTTTCGAATTAACGTACGTGCCGTTGCGGCTCTTCAGGTCCAGCAGCATTACCTCGTTATCCGCCCAAACGAGCAAAGCATGATGCTTGCTGATGTACTCATGGTCGATGACAACATCGCTCATGTCCGACCGCCCGATCAAGGTCCTGGGTCCGGATAGCCCAAGCTCTCGCACCACCTCGCCATTGTTAGAGATGATCAAGCGAGGCGGCACCACTTCCGTCAGCACCGGAAGGTCTTCGGTATCGTTCACCTCTTCGACTTTCTCAGACGCGTCAAAGATCTCGGTTGTCGTCGACTCGTTGAGCCCATCGCCGTGCGGGAGTTCACTCAGCTTTTGGAGCATCGACTCGGCGATGCTGTCCAGGCTTCCCGGCCATCCGCCACTTGCTGCATAAAGGGCATCGCAGATATCAGCAGGAAAGATAGTGTCCGGATTGGAGACACCGTCATCCTGAAGCTTCGTGTAGACGTACACGACCGACTCCCTCGCGGTGAGTGGCTGCATTTCAAAATCACCCGCAAGTCGAATCGCAATCGGCAACATTCGTGGTGAGTCGATTACACGCCTGAAATACCTGTCGCCGACCAGGATGATGCGGATAGTAAATCGATCATCGACCGTGAGCATCGCCAGCTGACACAAAACGTGCAGTGTGCTCGGATACATGTGATTGAAGTGCTCGAGAATCAGAACAGGCGCTTCGCGCGAGCGTACCTGTTGAACTGCAAACACATTGAGCATATTCAGTAGTTCGTCCACTGAACTGAGCTCGAGGTCGTACCCGAATTCGGTAAGAATTGCAGTCAGGAATTCCGTGGGCTTCAGACGAGATCCGTCGACGACCGCCACAGAAGCCCGCTCCCTTACCTTGGTCGCGATCTGGTCAATCAGTTCCGACTTGCCTGCGGCCTCCGGCCCGTACAGCAGACCAAGCGCCTTCTGGTCGGCGAGAATGCTCTCCAGAAACTTGAACGCTTCCTGTTGCGACGGATACTGAATAAATCGTGTCACGTTTTGCCCAACATCGTACGATGCCATTGGGGAGCTGCACGGTAGCAACTTCCGATGACACACTGTCGCGCAGTTTTTGTGCAGCGTCCAGATGTCTCCAAATGGCAACACCTGGCACGAACTCGCTAACTGAAGCGGGTGACTCGCCGTCGACAGCGTGGTCAAATGCCGAGGCGATCATGTTCTCATTGCTACCCGAAAACCTGGCAAGATTCGCTATGACTACCGTCATGTTGGTCGCCTCGTGCCACGCAGGTGCCGCATCAGACGATGGGAGCGCCGGCCGACCGCCCTGGTTTGCGGCGAGCATTGGCCGCGTGCCCGCAGCAGATGCCACCGCAGGCGCGACACTCGACGCCGAGGAAACCCGGATCTCTGCGGGTCTCGGACGCGCGTCGCTGGCGTCGCTGAATCTGACCTTCGGCCTGGACTACGAGTACACGCATTACGAGTACGACGGCATCTAGAGCCGCAACCGAGATCTACATCGGCCGCAGTTCCCAATTCATTTCGAGTCCGACCTCGGCGCCTGGCAGTTGTCCGGCTATATTGCGGCCGGACTGTCGACGTCTTCGAATGTGTTGGGGGATTTCTCCAGCCTGGCAAGCAGCGACGACCTTATCGTTACCGGGCGCGTAAGCCTTGAGCGCACAAACGCCGGCAGGACATGGTCTGTCGGCATTGCGCACGACAGGCGCTTCGGCGAATCCCTCGCTTACCCGATCGCGGGCATAGAGTTTGATCCCACAGCCAAGATGCACATCAGGCTGGCATTCCCCCGATCCGAGCATCTCGATCAGTATCTCGGACCGCCAATCGATACACGCCGACCTGTATCCTGCCGGGCACCAGTGGCACGTCGTCAGCGATGACGTCTCGAGGGATTTCAACTACCGGGTCGAGGCATGGCGCGGCCAACTCACCTGGCGCCTCCCACTATGGCGAATGCTGGGCCTCGATATCTCGGCCGGCTACGAATTCGGGCGCGAGCATAGTCTCTCGGATGATGCGGGGCTGCGCCTGTCCATCGACATCCGTGATCAATGGTTCATCGCAGCAGAAATCCGCATGGGCGCCGCCCCTATTCAAAAGACAAACGGTGCCTGGCTGTGACGAGCTGGAGCAATTGATTTGAATCGATAATGGCGTTAGGAAAGCTGTTCCAGCCCGACCGTGACTTTGGAGCCGCTGTTATCACCAAGCGCCCAACCGTAATCGACCCGCAGGATCGGCGAGCTTGGCATTGCCAGGCACCTCTTAGTAGTAACCGCGACGGGGCTGACCACCCGACTCGTCATTCCACGGGCGGTATCGCCTTCAGGTATGCGGCGATAGCCTCGCGATCCGCATCACCCAACATCGCGAGGTTCTCCTGAACGGCGACCATGCTGCCACCAACGGTGTCGAAATCGGGTGTGAAGCCACTCTTGAGGTAGTTAGCAATATTGCGTACCGACCACCCACCAATCTCACTCGCGGCGGGCGTGATGTTCGGCACGCGGCCCTCACCATCGGGATTTGGCGCACCCGCGAGCCACTGCCCGGGGATCAGGCCGCCCAACCTGTCTCTTGGTGTGTGACATTCGCCGCAATGGCCGGGTCCTTCGACAAGATAGCGACCGAGCAATAGCGACTCGTCGCCGGTATCGACATCCACAACCGGTCGATCATCGAGGTACAGACGTTTCCAGACTCCGATACTTCGACGCACGGAGTACGGAAAGCTCAAAGCATGGTCCTCGATACGCCCTGCGACGGCAGGCAATGTGTCGATATAGGCTTTCAGATCCATAACGTCCTCGATCGGCATAAGTGCGTACGAGGTATACGGAAACGACGGGTAATAATGGCGGCCGTCGGGAGCGACGCCACGCTGCATCGCGTTGACGAATTCGAGCATCGACCAGCTACCGATACCGTCTTCGTAGTGCGGCGAAATATTCGGGACGCGAAATAAACCAAATGACGTGTCCAGTTCGAGCCCGCCGCCGAGCCGCAGCTTGTCATCGCCCCTGGCGCGGCGGCCATCGACCATCGACGCGTGACACGAGGCACATCCACCGACCCAGAACATGCGCTCTCCCGCCACGATATCCGGCGTGTGTTCGGGAAGGTCGGAAGAGGATAGCGCCAGCGGGCGCGTCAACCAGAACGCTGCCAGCAACAGGATTGCCGGCAGCGCGATTGCGAGTTTCTTACTCTTCTTCAATCCGGTAGGTATCGTGGCAATTCTTGCAGGCGTTGAACACGGGGCCCAGGGTTGGCCCAGCCTCGTCCAGTGTCGCCGGCGCCGCGTCCTGGGCCGCGGCTATCGCATCGCGCCACTCTACCAGTGCTGCATCGAACCCGGCCCGGTCCTCCCAGATCGCCGGCGCTGCCTCGCCACCTTCGCTGCCTTCCGGGAACAGGCCGCCAAGCTCATCAGCCGCCGCAGCCCAAACCTCGAGCGACTGAGCAACCCGATCGGCATCGTACTCGAGCTCGCCCTGGAGCATCCCGCCGACAGGCTTTGCCGCGTCCCGCACGCCTTCCATCAGTTCGTGCCGTTCGTGCGCCGGATCGTCGCCGCCGATGGCAACCGTTGAAGCCAGGACTACCGCTAAGATTACTCCGATCCGAACTGTGAATTTGTGCATGTCTTGCCCCTTGATGTGATAGCCAATAAACCGAATGCTGAAAGATAGTGGATGTGCAATGGCGATTCAATGTGCGGCGAGGTTAGCTGGGCGCGTAGTACGTCGGCGACGCCGGTCCTACCGGCAACCCGATAACAAATGTCCAGACGAAGAAGAATATCGACCACAGGACCAGGAACGTAACGGAGTACGGCAGCATCATCGCAATTAACGTCCCGACCCCGGCCTTGGGCACATACCTGGCGACAAACGCCATGATCAGGCCAAAGTAGCTCATCATTGGCGTGATGATGTTGGTACTCGAATCGCCGATGCGGTACGCGGCCTGGATCACCTCGGGCGCATATCCCAGCAGCATGAGCATCGGCACGAAGATCGGCGCCGTCACGGCCCACTGCGCCGATGCCGAACCGAGCATGAGATTGATAAACGCGCACACGAGGATGAACAGGAAGAACAGGACGGGTCCCGTGAAGCCGATGCTCTGCAGAAAATTGGCGCCGGTGACGGCCGTGATCGAGCCGAGGTTGGTCCAGCCGAAAAATTTCACGAACTGCGCCGCGAAAAAGACCAGGGCGATATAGAGTCCGAGCGTGCTCATCGCGTGCGCCATCGCATTGATGACGTCCCGATCGTTGCGGATCGTGCCCACCGCGCGGCCGTAGACGATTCCGACCATCATGAAGTACACGAAGATGATCGCGACGATGCCGCGCAGGAACGGCGACCCTGCGACAGCGCCCGTCTCCTGGTTGCGCAGAATTGCGCCTTCGGGCACGACCAGAATAACGATCAGTCCGGCGAACAGGATGGTCGCCCACAGCGTGTGCCAGAGCCCCCTCTTCTCCTCGGGCGACAGCGGGTCCATGCGATGCTCGTCTTCATCATCGAGACCTTCCGGTGTGCCTTCATACGGGCCGAGCGAGGGTTCCACGATCTTCAGACTGATAAAGCTGCCGACCGCCGTAATCAGGAAGGTACTCGCGATCATGAAGTACCAGTTGGCGCTGACGTCGACCTCATAACCCGGATCGATCAGCCGCGCGGCCTCGGTCGTGATGCCCGATAGCAGCGGGTCGACCGTACCGATGAGCAGGTTGGCGCTGTATCCGCCCGACACACCGGCGAACGCGGCGGCCAGGCCTGCCAGCGGATGCCGCCCGAGCGAGTAGAAGACGACTGCGGCAAGGGGGACGAGGACGACATAGCCCATCTCGGAAGCCGTATTCGACAGCACGCCTGCGAACACGATGAAGACAGTGACCAGGCTTGGCGGCGCCTTGAGCACCATCCCGCGAATGACAGCCGTAAGCCAGCCCGAGCGTTCGGCGACGCCAACGCCGAGCAATGCGACGAGCACGGTGCCGAGCGGCGCGAACTCGACGAAATTGCGGACGAGGTTGAGGACGATCAGCCGCAGCCCTTCGGCGTTCATCAGGCTCACGACCTCGATCAGGCCATTGTCGGCTCTGCCCTTGGCGCCTACGGGCCGCGGATCGATCACCGCGACGTCGAAATAGCCGAGGATGCCCGACAGCACAACCACGCCCGCCGCGAACAGCGCGAACAACGACACGGGATGTGGCAGCGCATTGCCCAACCATTCGACAACATGCAGGAAGCGGGTTATACGACTGTCGTTCGGCCTGGCCGAGGGTTTTGGGGGCATAGTCTGGGAGTGCCTATCGTTTAGTGCTGAAAAACTGGAGCGGGTGAAGGGAATCGAACCCTCATTCTCAGCTTGGGAAGCTGATGTTCTACCGTTGAACTACACCCGCAAATCGGCTGGCTTTAGGAGATTCTACAGGCAGGCGGTGTTACGAACCATGTTCGAGAATCTGTTGCGAATTTGCAACAGAATAACGTGCGCCGGCCCGGTTCCTGCTGTATTGTAATGAAGTTATGTTCACACCAGCTGCCTCATAAGAAAGGGATGTAAGGGCTGTTGGATGGCGTGAGCATCGAGTCGCCGGTTCGTTGCAGATATGCAACGCCTGGCATTACAACGGAGGGGGTTATGAGCAAATCAATCACACTAGCCGGGGTGACTTCCGCCCTGGTCCTCAGCCTGACTGTGACACCTGCCAATATCGCGCAGGCACAGGAAGCCGAGGAATTGGAAGAAGTGGTCGTTACAGGATCGCGTATCCGGCGCAACCCGCTGGACGAGGCTGTAGCCATCATGGAAATTGGCGCCGGCGATATCGAGAGCACCGGCTTGACGAACCTGGCCGACGCCTTGCAGCAACTGCCAATTTCGGGATCGGCAATCAATTCGCAGTTCAATGTTCCCGGCAACTCGGGCTTCCCACAGGATGGCTCAGGTATCGGTGCTGGCGCGGCGCAGTTGTCTATTCGCAATCTCAGCGCGAAACGTACGCTGGTGCTTGTCGATGGCAAGCGCTGGATCGCGGGCGCATCCGCATCAGGTGTTCCAACCGCGGTTGACCTGAATACAATTCCGGACAACGTCATTCAACGAGTCGAAGTCCTGCAGGACGGCGCATCCGCCATCTACGGATCCGATGCGATCGGCGGCGTAGTCAATATCATCACTAAACAGGAGTTTGAAGGCTTCAGACTGGACGCACAGACTGGTAGCTACATGTCGGAAGGCGACGGTGAATCCGTTGAGTTGGCAGCGCTATTTGGCGCCGGCAACGATACGACGAATATCGTGCTAAGCCTGAGCTACAAGGACGAGGGTGGTATCGAAACATGGGACCGTGCGCGCTCCGCGTACCCGGTACCGGACACGACAAGTTGTGACGTGCCGGGCACACGCTGTTCATCATTTACACCGCAGGCGCGCCTGGTATTCGGACCGAACTTCGGCTTCCAGGACATCACGCTGAACGACGGTGTCCTGAATGATGGCGGTGCGAATATTCCCGTATGGGACCCGAACGATCCGAATGGCGGCGCCGATTTCCACGGGTTTTCAGCCGCTGATCGTTTCAACTACAACGGCCCGGGTTTCAACTTCCTGCGGACACCGAACGAGCGCATCAATTTCTATGCGAACGTCCGCCATGATCTCGCGCCGAATGTCACGCTGTTTGCGCGCGCGTCGTACACGAACCGCTCGTCAGACACCAAGGGCGCACCGGAACCGCTGTGTCTCGGCAATGGCTGCGGAACGCGCATTACCGACAACTTTGTTATTGGCGCGGACAATCCGTACAACTTCACGGGCCTTGAGCTGTCCGTGGCAAACGGCAACCTCGAGTTCTTCGGCCGCAGGCCGCTCGAATCCGGTGGCCGCCTGTTCTTCCAGGACGTCAATACCTACATGATCACGGCGGGCCTCGAAGGCGAATTTAATGCGGCGGATCGCGACTTTTACTGGGATTTGACGGCAGGCTACGGCGACAACCGCGGCTTCCAGGAAAAATACAACTCGCATAATGCCGCCAAGCTGCAGGTTGCGATGGGTCCTCTGTCTGTTTGCCAGGCGACGCCAGGCTGCGTGCCATTTAACTTCTTTGGCGGCCAGGGCGCGGACGGAAATGGTTCGATCACCGAAGAGATGCTCGATTTCGTACGGTACACGCAGCGCGACTTTAGCGAACAAACGCTGAAGAACTACGCGTTTAATATTGGCGGCGAAGTTGCCGAGTTGCCTGGTGGCACGATGGGCTTCGCGGCGGGTCTCGAATATCGCGATCAAGCCGGTTCGTTCCGGCCTGATCCGATTGCGGCAAGCGGCGATACGGCCGGAATTCCGTCGGGACCGACGGATGGCGGCTTCGATGTCACCGAGTTTTATGGTGAACTCAGTATTCCGCTGCTTTCGGACGCCGCATTTGCCGACGCGCTCGAAGTCAATCTGGCGGCACGATCCTCTGACTACAGCACGTCGGGGTCCAAGTCGACCTACAAGGCCAGTGCTTTGTGGCGACCTGTCGATCAGGTGGGCTTCCGCGGTTCGATTTCGACGGGCTTCAGGGCGCCGGGAATCGGTGAACTCTTCGGCGGAGCGGCACGTGAGGACTTCACGTTCCTCGATCCCTGTGCTGACTACGAAGGCACCGAGGGTTCGGGTAACGGAGGCCGTGATACTCCACAGCCTGCTAACATCCAGGCGAATTGCGCCGCGCTTGGCGTTCCTGCGGGTCTGACACAGATCAACCCGCAGCTGTCGGCAGTATCGACCGGCAACGACCAGTTGGAGCCTGAAGAATCGGACAACATCACGTTTGGAATCGTCTACAGCCCTGCATGGTCCGAGGGCCTGGGATGGTCGGACGGCATGACGTTCTCGATCGACTTCTACGATGTCGAGATCACCAATGCTGTACAGGGAATCAGCCCCGGCGATCTCATCGATGCCTGCGTCGAAACCCTCGATCCTGTCTACTGCGATAACACGCCGCGGACAAGTTCGGGCCAGTTGGACACGGTGCAGAACAAGCTGCAGAACATCGGTCTCATTAATGCCTCTGGTTACGACATCGCGTTCAGTTACCTGAGCCCGGAGACGCGCGCCGGTACCTTCACACTGAACATCGATGCGACGCACCTGGCCGAGTACAAGGAAACGACCAACAATCCAGATGGCACGCAGACGGTCAACGATCTGACCGGAACGCATCCGGACGAGACGTTCTTCCGCGCATTCCCCGAGTGGCGTGCGGTGACAGACCTGGGATGGAACAAGAACCGCTTCACAGGTTCGCTGCGGTTCCGCTGGACTGATGAAATGCTTCTCGACAGCGGCAGCACGATGGATTCAGCCATGTTCACTGACTTGCGTCTGAGCTGGAACCCGGACGTCATGAGCGAGGCATTGACGTTCAGCGTTGGCATCAACAATTTGCTTGATGAGGACCCACCAGTATGTGACGCCTGTGGCGTAATTGGTATGAGCCCGGTATCACACGACCTTCCGGGACGTGTTGGTTACCTGCGGGTTACCTATCAGAACTAACGCAGCATTCACAAAAGCAGTAAAACGAACGGCCCCTTTACGGGGCCGTTTTCTCATAATCTTGAAAGGCTAGAAAGTGTAGCCGATTCCAGTCACGACGACCCAGTTGTTCTTATTCGCGCCCTCGCCCGGCGGCTCCGAATCGTAGCTATTGGTAATCTGAAAATTGACCGTGAAGTCCTGAACGAGTTTCCACCCCAGGTTGAAATTGAAATCGGCACGATAGCGTCGTGTGTCACCGGAAATATCTGTGAACACAGTCAGGCTTGTCACAATTGACGGTGAGTGAGATCTGGTCTTGTAACGCCGGTAGGACAATGCGGTGAGTAGCTCTGTACTGGAGTCCTGATCCGTACTGTCCACTACATTTTCACGGTTGCCGACGATACCGAGATTGAACGCCAGCAATCGCCTGGAGCTCTCTATGAACAACCTGGTCACACCACCACCAAGCACGGTACGCGAATCGAATCCCTGGCTAGGGTTGGACGATCGTCCTGCTGCGGCGAATGGCCCGAACTTCCCCTGGCTGACACGTGACGCCACCAGCGCCATCTGCCGTTGCTCGCTCGATTCGCCGTCTTGCTGATCGTTAAATATCGACGATGCCGATAACGTCACGTAGTTCTTACGGTCCCGGTAATTGGCATCAAGATCTATATTGTATTGCAGCGCTTCGTTTGCTTGCGTGTAGGTTAACCCAGCGTTGATCGAGCCACTGATACGCTGCATCACACCGTGCTCAATGGGTGCCAGTACTACAATATCGGCAAGCGCTACTTCCTGCGTATCGGAGTCGGCGATTATCTTCATGCGCAGCGGCTCGTCGGCCGGCTCGATCTTGCCGTAGCGCCGATCGCCACCGGTCAG
>CAZKZE010000091.1:0-11087 GCA_964557165.1 uncultured Woeseiaceae bacterium | reverse complement strand
ACGAGCCCGAGGTTTACCAGAAGACCTTCGCCGAGATCGACAAGGCGATATTCGTAAGAACGCAGGCTATTTGAGCCGCTGCCTCGTCAATTGCATCAACGCGCCGTGAATTTCGCCCACGTCTTTCACGCGCCAATTCAGTATGCCGGGCCGCGTATCCTCGAGAATGTCGACTCCAAGCGACAGCAGGAAGAAACCCTCGCCGTGCTCTTCGAGGTAGCGTCCGGGCACTGAATCCGGGTCGTAGGGCGCGACGAGGACCAGCCAGCTCTCGCCGACCGGGCTACGTGCCACCCTTGCGCCCCGCAGTGAATGATCAACGGTTTGGAACGGCGCGAGGCCCAGAGTCTTTTCGAAACGCTCGCAGGCCTCGTCAAGATCGTGAACAACGAAGTTGATATGATGAATTGACGAAGGTTGTGACGCCGCTGCCGACATCAGGCAACCATGCCGGTGGGAAATCCTCCCGCTTTGGGTAGCAACGCCGGGACGCCCCGCCCAAGTTGTTGCTCGAGCCAGTGACTGACATCAATGATCTTCTGCAAGGAAACGCCGGTCTCTACGCCCGAGCGATCCAGCATATAGAGCAGATCATCGGTCGGAATATTACCTGTCGCAGCCGGCGCAAACGGGCAGCCACCGATGCCACCGATGCTCGCATCGAGATAGCGGACACCTGCAGTCAATGCCGCCTGGGCATTCGCAAGCCCGGTGTTGCGCGTATTATGAAAATGACAGCGCAGCGGAATATCGCCGATCACCTCTTTGACCCGGCCCAGCAAGTCGGCAACCTGTTCGGGCACGCCGACACCAATACTGTCGGCGATACCGAGCTCCGCGGGTCCCGCCTCGACGACCTGCTTTGCGAGCTCGACGACGCGTTCGACTTTGACCTCGCCTTCGTACGGACACCCGAACGCCGACGAGACCATCACGTTCGCGCGCAAGCCTGCAGCTTGTGCCTGCGCACTGATCTTGCGCCAGGCCGCAACGGATTCGTCCGTCGAACAGCCCTGATTCTTGCGGTTGTAGGTGTCGCTCGCGACGACGACCATGCCGATCTCATGAATCCTCGTCGTCAATGCACGATCGAGTCCACGCTGGTTCATGATGAGCCCGATGTAGGAGACATCCTCACGCTGCGGCAGTTTCCCGATCAGCGCCTCGGCATCAGCCATCTGCGGCACTAGTTTCGGGTGCACGAAGCTCGCAACCTCCAGACGGCGGATGCCGGCATCGATTGCTTTTTCGATAAACCTTACCTTGCTCTCGGTTGGCAGGATCTCGGGTTCGCTCTGCAGTCCGTCCCGAGGCCCGACTTCGACGATGCTTACCTGTCTTGTCATAAGGATTTCAGATGATTGATCACGGTTACTTCGTCGACAACGTCGGCATACTTTGCGTTCATATCGAACAGGTTCGCTTCGTGCGGCGCCGAGTGGCGATCGCCACAAGCGTCACCGACCACGATCGGGATGAAGCCACTCGATACCGTGTCGATGCAGGTGGCGCGGATGCAGCCACTCGTCGTCAGTCCCGTGATGATCAGCGTGTCTATCCCGTTTGCCGTCAATGTCGCCGCAAGCGAAGTTCCGAAGAAGGCGCTCGGATACTGCTTGCTAATAACGAGCTCATCTGCAGCCGGCTCGAGCCCTTCCGGCCAGCCGCCGAGCGGATTGCCCGCGACGAACGCTTCGAGAGCCGGCACCTTGCGATAGAACACGCCGCCGTCCTTGCCGCCGTCCTGATACTCAACCTTCGTATAAATAACCGGGATGCCGGCGCGACGCGCTGCGTCGCGGATGCGCAGCGCCGACGCCAGTTCGGCGTCAACGCCCGCAAAAAGGGAGCAATTCTCGTCGAAATACGCCCGCACAAAGTCGATGAGAATCAGGGCCGGCGACTGGCCGAAACCCAGGCTCCCATCAAACGCGCCGCGATAATTCTCTGCGAGGTCCTTTGTCATTTCAGAAGCGATATTCGAAATCGACCCCCCACTGCGATCCACCTGCCTGGTGCAGGAATGAGCCACCGAATTCCGGCGCAGGGATGACTTCCTCGAGGTACTCCTCGTCGGTGAGGTTGCGCGCCCAGCCGGTCAGGCTCCAGCGCTCGGCTTCGAGGCCGATGCGCATGTTGACCGTCTCGAACGAGTCGCGTTTCGACTTGCTGAAATCGGTGTCAATGGGCGTGAGCGCGGGGAAAAAGACCTGCCAGATGTTGGGAGTCTCTTCACCCTGCAGCGTGTGGAACCAGGTGTCGTCGACGTACTGCCAGTCGGTTCGTACGAACAGATCGAGACCATCAGTCACGGGCATTTCGAATTCCGCGCCGAGGTTATAGGTCTTGTCGGGTGTCTGCGGCACCGAGTTGCCCTCGGACAGCGGGCGGTTCTGGTTCTCCTCGATCTCGGAATCCATGAGTCCGAGGCCGCCGAAGAATGCAACCTGTTCCGTTGCCTGCCAGGAGAAGTCCGCCTCGAATCCCTGGATGTTGACCTCATCAATTGTCGTCACGACACGCAGGATACCGAAGGGTCCTGCAAAGAACTCAAAGAACTGGCTGTCGTCGACGTCGGTGTTGAAAACGGCGGCGTTGACGCGCAATCGCGAACCAAACCAGTCGGTCTTGGCGCCGATTTCGAAGGCTTTTGATACTTCCTTATCGTATTCGTCGTTAATGAGGAGACCGGCGCCAACGCATTCGCCCGGCGCACTCAACGGGATTGCCGGACATCCCGCGCCCGTCGAATTGAACCAGAAATTCAGGAGATCAGCGCTTCCCAGCGAATTGAATCCGCCGCTCCTGAAGCCGACACCGTAGCTCGCGTACAGGTTGGCGTTTTCGGACGCGGTCCAGCGGAACGTCAGCTTGGGCTGCAATTCGTCGTAGGTCTCGGAACGATCGGGTATGCCCGTCGGATTGGAATTGAAGGCCGGGTTGATCGGCCCGGGCTGGAAGGTGACCGGATCGAGTGTATTGATGTTGAGGCCCGACGCCGACACGTTCGGCACTTTGTTACTGACATCGCGGTCCTCTTGGTCCCAGCGCAGTGCGAGCGACACTTCCATCCTGTCATTGATGTCATACGCGATTTCGCCGAACACCGCGAATACCGTGGTATCGAAATCGTCCCAGAACAGCAGGTCGGTCGGATTCGGCCCGGCCGGGTCGATGTAGGGCTGGCGCAGGTAACCAAGTCCCTGGTCCGCGCCATAAGCGACTACGACCTCGCGATCGATATCCGCGAAGTAGACGCCGGCGATCCATCGCAACGCCTGGTCCTGCGGTGACGTCAGCCGAATCTCGAAGCCGATGTCTTCCTGGTTTCGTTCCTGGTACTGGTAACCGTCGCAGGTCGTCGGCGTGTATGGCCCGTAGACGCCCTCGAAATCGAATACGTTGTTGGGCGGAAACTGATTGTTGCCGGGCGGGAATATGCCGAAGGGGTTGAAGAACTCGCCGAACAGGTCTGTTCTGCCCGCGCCGCCGAACGCGGTGGGGAAGTTATTGAGATCAACGCGGTCGTTCTGGCATGCGGGCGTCAGTTCGTAGCCGTAGAACGTGGCGCTGGTGCCATCCGACAGCAGGTATTCATCGAGGTCGGTGTAGGAGACGATGGCCGTGACATCGATGTCGTTCCATGCCCAGTCGGCCTTGATCGCGAAATCGAACGTATCCTGCTCGTTTTCTCCCGGAGTATTGAACACGTAGCGGAAATCTAGGTCGTTGACGTCCTGGTCGAAGTTAGGCTGTCCGAACACGGCGGCGAACGTTGGGATCGCGAAGCCTGCGTTGAAGTTGATCGCACCGCCATCGACGTCCGAGTATCCGGCGCGCGCATCGATCTTGAGATTGTCGTTTGGCTCCCATATAGCACGAACGCGTGTTGTCATGTCCTCGAGGTAGTCCACCTCGCCCTTCCCACCCTGGTAGATGTTCTCGAAGTGGCCTTCCATGTCTCGGTAGGTCGTCGAGAAGCTCGCTCTGAGATTGTCGGTGAGGCCGCCGCTAAGGCGCAGCGCAGCCTTGTAGAGCTCGGGGTCGCCGTAGCCGCCCTTCACTGTGGCCTGGAACTCCTCGCTCGGCTCCTTTGTCGTGACGAGGATCGCCCCCGCAACCGCATTCCGCCCGTACAGCGCGCCCTGAGGGCCTTTCAACACCTCGATTTGTTCGACGTCGATCAGTTCCTCATTGAAGCTGTTCGGGTTGGTGCTCAGCACGCCATCGACGACGTACGCAAAGGTCGATTCGGCGTCGCGCGTGGAGACGATGCCTCGAATACTCACCTGGGTATCGCCGACGTTCGCCGTGTCGACGATCGTCACATTGGGCATAAGTGACACAAAGTCGGCCGGGCGCTGTATGCCGGCCCTCTCGATCTCGTCCTGTGTGAAGGCCGTAATTGCAATCGGCACATCCTGCAGACTTTCGTCGCGTTTACGCGCCGTGACGACGACCTCTTCTATCGAGGAAACGCCTTCCTGGGCCGCCGCCGTCGCAAGCGGCAACATCGACGTCAAGATAACAAGTCCGAGTGATTTGCGTAGTGTTTTCATGGCAGTGATCTCGTTTTCGTTTTGTGTGAATGAGCTTTACTTATCACCTGCACGTGTCCCCCTGTTGCGCGACACCCAGGTCTATAACCGTCCCTGGCCATAAAGTTATAAGAGCATAACATTAAGTCTTTTAATGGGCAAAAACCTCCGCCTGCCCATGCAGCATTAGTCGACGCCCAGCACCATCGCAAACTGGTAGCGCTTTGGGTTGTATAGGCATTCCAATACGTCGACTACGACGCCGTCCTCGTCGTATGAATCCCTGCGCACTGACAGCAGGGCCTCGCCGGGTTCGACCTGAAGTTCGTGCGCGATCTCCGCGGACGCGTTCTCGGCACTGAGTACCTGATCCACCCTGGCCAATCTGATGCCACTACCCCGCAACACATCGAGGCGGGCCTTGCTCTCGAGATTCTTCTTCGTGAAGCCTTTGGTGACTCCGACGGTCCAGCTCACGTAATGAGCGTATGGCTCGCCTCGTTCATTACTGAGAACCCGAATGACCTTGTGCACCATTTCCTGTTCGTCCAATCCGAGTCGCTGTCGTATCTTGGCCGGCGGAACGACCTTCTCGATCGAAATAACCCGAATGATGCTGTGCTTGCCCATCTCGATGAGATCCTCGAGCATACCGACAAGCGGTGCACGCACGGGCTGGGGTACATATTGATAGGTGACAAGTGAGCCCTTACCCCGAAACCGAGCGATCAGACTCTCGGCCGCGAGTTCATCCATCGCGCGTTTTGCAGTAATTCGGGAGACATCGAATGTCGTCGCGAGTTGCTGCTCGGTCGGCATCCGCGAGTCGTAGGCGATGGTGCCATCAAGTATCGCATCCTTGAGAATAGAATAGAGTTGGTGATACAGGGGCACTCGTGAGAGTTCCCCGTTTTTCTTCCGGTCCCACTCAGACTTCAGCGACCGAAGCAATTCACTCATGGTGATTCAGGCGCGGGCAGATGAGTTTCATCCATTGACCGTGACTTTAGTTCCTCTATTGTTCCACCCCGACTAAACAGGCCCATTTCTTCACGGGCAGGCGTCATTTCGGCACGTAGTTTCTTTGTTCCCGCTTCATCGACCGAGCCGTCGTCAGAAATGACCACACCATAGCGATTTGCACCTCCATGAGTGACGAGTCCACGCTCAACATCCATCGCAACGAGCGCCGGATCGCGTTCCAGCGGGTTACCCCAGCCACCGCCCCCCCAGGTATTGAAGTACAGGACATCACCCACCTTCACCTTCACGCCGTCGCACTTGGCCGGCAGCCATTCCTCGCCGCCACCTGCTCGCACGAGGCGTTTCGTCGAGCGCATGCCCGGATCGCCGCCGCGAACACCCCAGGGGTATGTTAGCCAGCGTTCGTCATGCACCGCGATTTCGCCGTCTACAAGGAACTCGTAGGCGACCGACAAGCCATTGCCGCCGCGATGCAGGCCCGCACCGCCCGAATCCGCGATAGGCTCATACTTGACGATTCGCAGCGGGAAATATGCTTCGATGAACTCGTTCGGCACGTTGGTGAATCCTGGCCACAGGGAATGGCCATCGGGGCCGTCACCGACAGGACGGCCCGGGATGCCACCGAAGCCGATCTGAAACAACTGGAACCACTCGCCGTTCTTGTCGTATCCCGAGTAGAACAGGTGCGGGCTGTCCGAAAAACCGGCCGCGTTCATTGCGTCCGGTGCGCCCTGGCCGAGTACACCACCCATGACGTCGAAAATGCGGCCCAGTGCGTGGGTACGTCCTGACAATGCAGCGGGAAATTTCGGTTTCAGCAGGCTGCCTTCGGGGATGCGCACATCGACGAGTTCGTAGAAGCCGTCGTTGAACAGGATATGCGGATCGAAAAGGTTGATCGTGAACGAACCAAAGAACATCTTGAACATCTCTTCGTTCAGGAAAAAGTTGATTGAACTCTTCGCTTGTGGATCGGTGCCCTCGAAGTCGAAGATCGCGACGTCACCTTCGCGCCACATCGTGCATGCGATCTTGTAGGGCCCTTTGCCTACGCCATCATCACAGACATAGTCCTCGAAGTACGCCGGGTCCTCGGGAACGATCATGTTGATGATCGCGCGCATGGCTTCGAGGTTACGGTCGAGCATGATCTGCATCGTCTGCTGGAAGACATCGTCGCCGAAGCGTTCGGCGATCTCGACACAACGCCTGGCTGCCGTCCTGCAGGCCGCAACCAGCGCATTCAGGTCGAAGCGGTTCCACTCCGTCGTTCGCACATTGTGCAAGATCAACTCGAGTACGTCGCCTTGCAGCTCGCCCTTCTTGTAGAGCTTGGTCGGTGGAATACGAATACCTTCCTGGTAGATCGTCTCGGCTTTGATTGGAATCGAACCCGGCACCATGCCGCCGTTATCCGACATGTGACCAAACATGGCCGACCACGCGATGTGGCGACCATCTTTGAAGATCGGAACTAGTACAATCCAGTCAGGTAAGTGCGAAACAGCCGCATTACACATGTACGGATCGTTCGTAAGGATAATGTCGCCTTCCTCGATGTCGCCCTCGTAGGCTTCCATGAAGCCGTAGATGAACGAACCGAACTGGCCGACGACCATCTTGCCATCCCTGTTCGCGACCATCGGGAAACAGTCGCCTTGCTCGCGAATACCCGGGCTCATTGCCGTACGGAACAGCACTGCGTCCATTTCAATGCGCACGTTCTTGAGTGCGTTTTCGATGATGTCGACCGTTACGGCATCGACGTCGACTTTCTCAAACGGTGTGGAGTTCGTTTCAACGATATTTGCTGGCATGTCTAAACTCCTTGAGCCGGCTGAATGAGGAGGTTGCCGATTTTGTCGACTGTAGCCGCGTGTCCGGGAAGGACCAGTGTGGTCGAATCCATCTCCGAGACGATGGCCGGGCCTGTAACGACGGTGCCAACACCGAGCTTCTCACGATCGTAAATCTCCGCGTCGTGCCACTTCTGTTCGTAGTAAAACTTCGTTTCGTGAATGACGGCGTCCTCGAGATCAGTGGCTGTTTCGCTGACCTCCTTGAGGTCGGCAGACAATGTGCTTATCGCCCTGACGATGGCGCGGATCATGACGATTTCGTGATCCTTGCCGTGCGCGAACGTAAATAGCTGTTCGTGCTGACGATCGAATTCGTCCGTCAGGACGGCAAGCCCCTTCTCATTGAGGTCGTCCGTCGTCGTGGTGAGCGACAACTGGAACGCCTGGCCAGCGTATCGAATGTCTGCCTGGTACGTGGCTTCCTGCTGGTCGGCCGGAATGCCGTCCGCCTCGAAGGACTCGCTCGCGCGTGCGCGCAGCTCGTCGAGCTCCCTGACGAGGTCGTCAGCCGAGATCTGGTCGACGCGGGCAACGAAGGTCTGGGACGCTTCGTCCTGCACCTGCGTCGTTGCATCACCGTAGGCGCATAGTACGCCCGGTCCCGGCGGCACAATGACCGGCCAGGCGCCGCTGAGCACACCGAGTGCATTGGCGTGCAACGGACCAGCACCGCCGAAGCCAACCAGGGCAAAATCGCGCGGATCGTAGCCCTGCTCGACCGACACGAGACGCAATGCACCGAGCATTGATTCATTGACGATCTTGATAATGCCTTCGGCGGCAGTCATCAAATCGATGCCCATGGCATCGGCCAGTGTCTGTACGGCTTTCTCCGCGGCGTCACGGTTGATCGTCATTGCGCCACCGAGCTTGACGTCGGACGGCAGGTAGCCGAGCACGACATTCGCATCGCAGACTGTCGGGATTTCGCCGCCCTTCATGTAGGCGGCCGGGCCGGGATCGGCACCAGCGGAATCGGGGCCGACACGCAGCGCCTTGGTCAGCTCCGGCACGAACGCAATCGAACCACCGCCCGCGCCGATCGTACGAACAT
The DNA here is from genome assembly GCA_964557165.1 of uncultured Woeseiaceae bacterium. Classification (GTDB taxonomy): domain Bacteria; phylum Pseudomonadota; class Gammaproteobacteria; order Steroidobacterales; family Woeseiaceae; genus UBA1847. The sequence goes on along the minus strand of CAZKZE010000091.1, from coordinate 2,649 downwards.
CGACTGATGGCGCACGCACAGTGATATCGCCAACACGTGTCTCGCGCCGAATTCTCGCTTCGCCGTGCTGGATAAGCGCCACATCCGTCGAGGTGCCTCCCATATCGAAGGTCAGGATGTTCTCGAAGCCACCGCGTTGGCAGAAGTACATGGCGCCCGCCACACCGCCGGCAGGGCCTGACATGAGCAGGTTAACGGGCGACTCTGCGGACGCGCGGGCCGACGCGAGGCCACCGTCAGAACGCAGGATCGCCAGATTGACGTCGTCGCCCAATCGCTTCTCGAGCGACGCTTTGAGGTTGGTCACGTACTTCGACACTTGCGGACGGACGTAAGAATTCACGACCGTGGTTTCCGTTCGCTCGTATTCCTGCATCTCGGGGACGACGTCACTGGAGATCGAAATCGGGATATCGCCGAAGACCCTTTCCGCGACCGCCTTCGCTTCCCGCTCGTGAGCGCCGTTGACGTAGGAGTTCAGGAGGCAAATTGTCAGGGCCTGAACTTCACCTTTGGCCGCAAGTTCTTCAAGGTCTTTCTTGAGGGTTGTCTCGTCCAGCGGACTAACGACGCTACCGTCAGCGCCCATGCGTTCATCTGCTTCGATGGTCAGCTCGAGCGGTGCCATAAGCGGCGCCTTGACGTAGCTTACCCAGCCGCCGAGCCCCCCGGGGCAAAAGGAGCGTGCGACCTGCAGTGTCTGTCGGTAACCCTTCGTCGTAATCAGGCCGACTTTGGCACCCCGGCGCGTCAGTACTGCGTTGGTTGCGACCGTAGTTCCATGCATAACCTGCATTACCTGCTTCGGATCGATATCTGACTCATCGCAGATTCGATCAATGCCATTCAGCACACCTACGGACGAGTCTTCCGGTGTAGACAGTACTTTGGCCATATAGGTCTGGCCCGACGATTCATCGACCAATAACAGGTCGGTGAACGTACCACCCACGTCAACTCCTAGCCGAAACGTCATTGAATTTCCCCTGCTTCTCGCGCTGTCAGATTATTGAAAGGTCTTTCAAGCGTGCGAGCTCTTCATTACCCAATCCAAGCTCGCCGCCATAAACTTCCTGGTTGTGCGCACCCAATGTCGTTACGCCGGGCCAGCGAATTTCGCCCTGCGTTTTCGACATTTTTGGAAATATGTTCTGCATCTTCAGGGTGGGCCATTCTTCGGTCGGCATTGCGACGATGGCCTCGCGTGCAGCATAGTGCGGATCGTCGAGCATCTCGGGCGCACGATAGATCCTTCCCGCAGGCACGCCCGCTTGTTGCATCAGCGAATCAATTTCCGCCATGGTCTTCGTCTTCGACCACTCGTTGATGATGCCGTCAAGGAGCTCCATGTTTGCGCCTCTCGCCGTATGTGTCGCGAAACGTTCATCATCAATGAGGTCGCGTCGGCCCATGACCTTGCACAAACGGGAGAACACCGTGTCCTGGTTAGCCGCAATCAGGATAGTGCCGTCCGAACAGTCGTAGATATTGGACGGCGCGACGTTTGGCAACGTCGACCCGGAGCGTTCGCGGACATAGTCGCTGACAACATACTCGGGAATCGTCGCTTCCATGACGCTGAGCACTGATTCGAAGATCGATGCGTCGATGACCTGACCTTCGCCGGTTTTTTCACGATGGTGTAGCGCCGCAAGTGCGCCATTGCAGGCAAAAGTCGCTGCCAGGGTGTCGCCAATCGAAAGACCGGCACGACTCGGGCGACGATCCGGCTCACCGCAGAGGTAGCGCATGCCACCCATGGCTTCGCCGATCGAAGCATACCCCGCCCGTTTCGCATAAGGGCCGGTCTGCCCGTATCCGGAGACGCGGATCATTATTATGCCGGGGTTGATGTCTACGAGATCCTCGTAGCCCAGCCCCCATCGTTCCATCGTGCCTGGCCGAAAATTCTCGAGAACCATATCCGCCGATGCAATCAGTTGACGTACCAGGTCCTGACCTTCGGCTTCCCGCAGGTTGGCCGTTACGCAGCGCTTGTTTCGTGCACAGATGCTCCACCACAGCGGGTACTCGCCGCGGCCCCAGACTCGCATCGGGTCGCCCTGGTTCGGAGGTTCGACTTTGATGACGTCAGCGCCCATGTCCGCCATGAGCTGCCCACAATACGGTCCCGCAATGAGTTGGCCCAGTTCGATCAGGCGAATATCAGTGAGGGGGCCCGTGCGCGCCGATTCGTCAGTCATCTTATTATCTATTTGCCTGGCGGTCGTTGAGACGCTACAACCCGCAGCGCCTTGCTTTGGCCTATCAATATAACAATAGGTCTTATTTGGATCAAGACCCCGTATGTTGGCAGGGATAAATCGGCGTCAGGGGGCGCTGAAGGCGATGGCAGCACCACAAACGGTGACCAGTGCGCCGGCCACGGCCTGCGTATAGCGCTCGGTCGAGCGCAGCTTGAGCTTTTCCAGCCCGATCGTCGTTGCGGCGACACAGGCAAGCATGGTTATCAGGGTCACGATTCCGAAAACGAGGGCAACCATGACAACCAGCCCGGCACTTCGTTGTGCGGCGGGGTACATGAATAATGGAATGAGTGCTTCGCACGGGCCAAGGACGAAAATGATGAAAAGCGCCCAGGGTGTAATGGATTTTCCGGCCTTTTTGTGTACGTGCGAGTGATCACTG
>CAZKZE010000090.1:0-11188 GCA_964557165.1 uncultured Woeseiaceae bacterium | reverse complement strand
ACGGGCGCGGTGCTGAGCGGGCTCGCGTTCATCTGTGGCGCCACGGTCGGTCGCTCCGCGGACTGCGCGGACGTTAGTCCGGGCGCCAGTAGCAACAGGCTCAGTAACGTGAGGCGATTCAAGGTTTCGGATTCGGTGCTGTGAGGGGGAGCGGTACGATGAGTATTGCTTGTTATTCGTCAGTTCGTGGCGGAGCTGCGCGCCTACCGTATTTTGCTTACCGCAGGATTATACATAGCGTGGCCGCTACGTGCTTTCAGCGCTTGCCGCGGCCGGGTATCAATAGACCGAGCTGCCGAGAAACTCCAGCAGCCCGGCCATGGCAGGCCGCTGATCATCCCAGGGCTCGTACGAGCGGCCGCGCGCGCCCGTGGATTGCAGACGCACGTCGCTTGCCGCTGCGATCAGACGCAACTGGTCGACTGTGACTGCGTAGTACGCGTCCGCCGCCGATGCTACCGGCTTCAGGAAGACGGACTCACTGGCGCCAACCGCTGCGGCGTTCCAACCCGACACCTCGAGCAGCAATGGCTCGCCATCGGCGTATATGATCACGGATTCGAACCCGTCGCGGGTCATGCCCGCGTCCTGCATCGTATTCCAGATACCAAGCCACAGGTAGTACTCGTACCTGCCGCTGCGGTTCACTTCCATCGGCGCGAGATGCACGTAGTCGCGCGCATACGCGGCGCGGCCAGGCGCCTCGTGACAGAAGACCAGGGGCGCGTTGCTGTAGCTGATCGTGACGCTCGTCACGGGATCGAGTTTCTCGCGCACAGTCCCCGGATCTGTTGCGCAGCCGATGAGGAGGAGCAGAGACAGCAGGCTCAGGGCGCGAGTAGCAATGTAAAGATGACCCATCATGATCAGAAGAACGCCTGGTAGCCGAGGTTTACATAATAGGATTCGCGATTGAGACTGACACCGCTGACATCGCGTTCCGCGAACTGCCTGCCGGCCTCGAGTTCGAGACGAAACCGCTGGCTGCGGCGATACTGAATGCGGATACCCGGCGTGTACAGCCACTCGTCGCGCGATTCGTTAACGCGATCACGTCGGTCGACCCGAAAGCGCGGATTGATACGCCACGCTCTGCCAAAGGGGTAGCGACTGTCGAGCGTGAACGATGTGACTTTCGCGGTATCCGAGTCTGAATAGCGTACGCCCACTATCGTGACATCGCCTTCTCTGAACAGGCTGCTTGCGACGATATTGCTCGAATAGTAGGTGTAGGTTGACGATGGCGTAGCGGGTACTCCACCCGACTCCGGTGTTGCGTCTACGCTCGTCCGATTGACGTCAGCATTAATCTGCAATTTCGGCGTCAGTGAGTGGGAGAGACCCAGCGTATAGGTCGTGGAGACGGGGCTGCGGTCGAGACCGAGCTGCCGGATTTCCTCGACCGGGAGCAGTTCGAGCAGCTGAGCGAACTCGAAGACGGGCTGGCCGATCAGGGCATTGCCCGTGCTCAGGAACGGACTATGACGACGATCGATCGAGCCATGCAATGTCAGGCGGGAATCGAAACGCCAGCTACCCTGCAGGAATGCACTGCCGACCTCATCGTAGAGAGTGTCGTAGTCGATGAGTCCCCAGAGACTCTGGTTTGTACCGAAGTAACGAAATTCCGTACCCACCGCCTGGCGGTCGTCGAGTCCTTCAATGTCCTGCTGGATGAAATACACCCCGAGCTCGAGATCCTCGAATATGGGACCGTAGTTGACGCTGGCGCCAAAGAACGATCGCTCGTCGTCGATGCCATCGGATGCCGAATAGGCCGGTTTGCCGACGACGGCACTAACGAGTATGCGTTCGTTGGCCTCATAACCCAGGTTGATACCGTCGAAGCGACCGAGAATGCCGCCGGTATTTCGCGATTGCCGACCGACCCGCCCTCGCAGGCCAGTCACGGCATCGGCGAGGTCCACGTAAGCGTAGGAAACGCGCGTCTCGTCACCCGAGCCTTCGTCTTCATCGAGAAGATCCTTGCGGTACCCCGCCGCAAGGCGGCTGCTGAAGTCGAGACGTTCGCCGCGACGGCGGATATCAAGATTGATGTCGGAATAGAGTGCCGACTGGCTGACGACCTCTTCCTGGTCATTGAGCTGGTTCGCGTCGCGGCGGTAATATTGTGAGGCGTAAGACTGGATCCGCCAGTCGCTCTCACGAATTACGCGTCGCTGCGCCGCAGCTCCGGTCGTCGCTCCGGCCTGCTGTGCTCGACGGTCTGTAGCGAGCAACGCGGCGAGCCGCTGGCTCACACGACTCGCTCCCTCGCCTTCGGGATAGAGCGACAGATACCGCTGATACTCTGCCCTGGCGTGCGCAAGTTGACCTTTCCGTTCGCGTGCGAGCGCGAGGTATTCCTGTGCTTCGGGCTGCCGCGCGTTCTCGGGAAGTTGCATGACCTTCGTGTATATCTGTACGGCCCGCGATATGTCGCCCGCAGCCATTGACCTGCGTGCGTCTTCCATCAAGAGGTCCACTTTGATTGAGCTCGCGTCGTCGGTCGGTGCAGACTCGGCAGGCGCGGCGGCCACGACGGTTGGCGGAGTGACAATTGTCACACCGTCACTCGCATTGTCGATCCACGCCGCGGGGAAAGCGTTGCGCAGGCCGGCGAGGGCCTGCCTGGCTTCGTCGCCGCTTGCGAAATCGCCGAGCCTGAGCCGATACCAGGTCTTGCCGTCGACGACGACTTTCGAATAGTAGATACGCTGCTCCGTGGCAGGCTGTAATGCCTTGGCATCGGCGAGCGTCGGCACGCGCTGATACGATGCGAGATTGATAACGAGTGCCGGGTCTTGTGCTATGGAGCGCGGGACCTGCCTGTGAGTAACGACAGGTGTTACCTGAGCCTGGAGAGGCTGTCGAGAAGATGGCCGGACGTTGACGACCAGGCCGAAGGCGACGGCGGACATGTCGACATCGAAGTCGACAGCCTTGTTGAAGCTCAGCGTAAGCACGTACCCGGCCGTGGCGTCGCCGTCGTATTCCAGGTCGACGAGATGTGCGGCGTCCGAATTGAACGGCCGCACGCGACTGCGCGATTCCGCGACGAGCGGTGATACGCCGTTACAAATACCGGTCGGCTCGATGAAGATCCGCAGGCGATCACCACCACCCTGAGGCTCGTGCCTGAGATACTCGGCCTTGCAGTTGAAGCGTACCGTCACGGCCGCGGACGATGCGTCGCCGTTTACGCGCGAGCTTTCAATGAATCCGGGCCCGGCAACTGCAAGCGGTGCCGCGAAGATCATTACTCCAGCGCTGATCCAGGGTTTTGCGCGAAGCCTCGTCAAAACTCACCGCCCGATATTCGGTGTTCCGGGCCAGGGCGGTTCTCCTTGATCGTCGTGAACGATGAATCCGTATAGACGTGGCATGCGCCGGAGCAGTTCCTGAGTTCGCTGGCCGTGTATTTCCTATCGGGGTTTTCCGATTTCTTGTGCGGTCCGGACTCGTAATCACCGCCGTGACAGCCTGCGCAATCTGGCTGGAATGCCGGAAACCGCCAGTTCACCGCCTCGGTATTGCCCTCGTGACAGTCCGTGCAGGCCAGGTTACCGCGGTGATCGAGCGGCTCGTAAGGCAGTCCTGTGTGGTTGTAGTCGACCGGCGTCCACGCGTTCGGGTTGTGACAGAGTCCGCAGTCCTGGCTCGTGTTGAAGTGGCCTGGATTCTGCCCTGTCGCGGTCGTGCCATTGTGGCAGGACGCACAGGACCCGAGCACCTGGTTGTGATCGACCGCGGTTACAGGCGACCAGGCGTTCGTGCTATGGCAATCCTCGCAGACATTGGTGGTTTGAACGTGCAGCGGCCCCTTGCCTGTTGCGTCGGTGCCGTCATGGCAGCTGATGCAGTTGTCGACGATGTTGGCGTGGTCGAAATTTGCCGGGACCCAGGCCACGGTCGTGTGGCAGTCATCGCAGTTGTTGCCGCTGTTGATATGCGTCGGGTGCTTGCCTGTTGCGGTGACGCCGTCGTGGCACGATCCGCAGGCGCCGATCACCTGCGTATGGTCCACCGTGAATACGGGCGACCACACATTGGACGTGTGGCAGTCCTCGCAGACATCAGTGGTCTGTATGTGTGCCGGGCCTTTGCCCGTCGCGTCGGTGCCGTTGTGGCAACTGATGCAGTTACCTGTGATATTGACGTGATCGAAGTTCGCGGGCAGCCAGGCGCTTGTCGAGTGGCAGTCGTCGCAGTTATTGCCGCTGTTGATATGGGTGGCGTTCTTCCCTGTGGCCGTGACACCGTCATGGCAGGAGGCGCAGGAACCCAGGACCTGCGTATGGTCAACTGTGATAACCGGTACCCAGACGTTTGACGAGTGACAGTCTTCGCATACGTTCGTTGACTGAATATGCGTTGCGGCTTTGCCGGTTGCGTCCACGCCGTTGTGGCAGCTCACGCAGTCGCCCGTGATATTGACGTGATCGAAGTTCGCGGGCAGCCACGCGACCGTCGAATGGCAGTCGTCGCAGTTGTTACCGCTGGCGATATGGGTCGGGTGTTTTCCGGTCGCCGTGACGCCGTCGTGGCACGAACCGCAAGTCCCCGTAACCTGAGTGTGATCCACCGTATCCACAGGACTCCAGACGTTACTGTTGTGGCAGTCCTCACAGACGTTCGTGGTCTGGATATGTGCGGGACCCTTGCCCGTCGCTTCGGTACCGTTGTGGCAGCTCACGCAGTTGCCCAGGATATTGGCGTGCTCGAAATTCGCCGGCCGCCAGGCGTTTGTCGTGTGGCAGTCGTCGCAGGCATTGCCGCTGTCGATGTGCGTCGGGTGTTTGCCGGTGGCCGTGACGCCATCGTGGCATGAACTGCAGACGCCAATTACCTGCGTGTGGTCGACCGTGAACACCGGTGCGAACACGTTGGTACTGTGGCAGTCCTCGCAGACATTACTGGTCTGGATGTGGTTCTGGTGTTTGCCCGTTGCGTCGACGCCGTTGTGGCAACTGAAACAATCGCCCACGATGTTGACGTGGTCAAAGTTCGCCGGAATCCAGCCGTTTGTCGCATGACAGTCGTCGCAGGTATCGCCGCTGGTGATGTGGTTCGGGTTCTTGCCTGTCGCGGTGACGCCGTCGTGGCAGGAACCGCAGTCGCCGATGACCTGCGTATGATCCACGGTAGCCGCGGGCGCGAACGCATTGGTCGAATGACAGTCTTCGCAGACGTCCGTGGTGCGAATATGCGTCGCGTCCTTGCCGCTTGCATCGGTTCCGTTGTGGCAACTGACACAGTTGCCGGTAATGTCGAGGTGATTGAAGTTCGCGGGCACCCAGCCGGTCGTGGCGTGGCAGTCGTCGCAGTTGTTACTCGTGTCGAGATGCGTCGGGTGCTTGCCTGTCGCCGCGACGCCGTCATGACAGGACCCGCAGGACCCGATCACGTGCGTATGGTCGACTGTGAATACCGGTGCCCAGACGTTCGGGTTGTGGCAATCCTCGCAGATATCGCTTGTCTGGATGTGCGACGGGTTCTTACCTGTTGCCTCGACGCCGTTGTGGCAACTGACGCAATCACCAGTGATGTTGACGTGGTCGAAATTAGCAGGAATCCACCCGACCGTGGAGTGGCAGTCATCGCAGTTGTTGCCGCTCGCAATATGTGTGGCGTGCTTGCCGCCTGCAGTCACGCCGTCGTGGCATGAGCCACAGGCGCCAAGGACCTGCGTATGATCGACTGTGATAGCGGGTTCAAAGCCCACGGTCGAGTGGCAGTCCTCACAGACGTTCGTGGTCCGGATGTGCATGGGGCTCTTGCCGGTAGCGGTAACGCCGTTGTGGCAACTGACACAGTTATCGCCGATGCCCGAATGATCGAACACGGCAGGAACCCAGGCCGTGGCATTGTGACAGTCGTCGCACTGATCGCCCGATGAGATGTGATTCGGTGACTTGCCGGTTGCCTGCACGCCGTTGTGGCAACTGGCGCAGCTGCCTGTCAAAGACGTGTGGTCCATGAAAGTAATCACGCTCCAGCTCGCCGTGATGTGGCAGTCGGAGCATTCTCCGGTCGTCGCGACGTGATCCGCAGGTTTGTAGGAGGCGCGCAGCAGACCGCCCTGCGAGTGACAGCTGATGCAGGAAGAATTTGTCGGGCCGAACACGCCGCCAACGTGGCAGGAATCGCAAGTGAGATTGGTGTGGGCACCGTCCAGTATGAATCCGGTACTGAAATGATCGAAGGTCTGTTGCGATAAAGCCGTTCCGCTTGCCAGCAGTACGAGCAGGGCAGCGAAAATAATCCGGAGGTTTTTCATTGCAGAGACCTCACTTCCTTGAAGGACTCGGACGTATGACATCGGCCGCAGTCCGGTCCGAACGAACGGTCGTGGTCGTCGTCGGTCTTGTGGCAACTGCCGCAGCTACCATTCAGCGTTTGCATCTTCTCGAGCGGACTGCGATGACAGTCGCCGCACGCGACTTCCGTGTGCGCACCTTCGAGCAGGAAGTCGGTTTGCAGGTCGTGGTCGAATGTCCAGAGGTCCCACGCAACGGGGGTATGGCAGGAATCACAACGCTCCGGGAAATAACCCCTGTGCGGATCGTCATCGTGGTGGCAAGAGATGCAGGCGTGCTCCGTTGCAGCGAATGCCTGCGTCGCATGACAGTCTCCGCACTCGTTGTCGAGGTGCACGCCGTGCAAGGGGAACTGCGTCAGGTCGTGGTCGAAGAACACCGGGTCCTGCCAGTTGACTTCGGTATGGCAGCTCTCGCAACGCATGCTCGACGTGCCATCGTGAGGGTCGTCTTCAAGATGGCACGAGTCACAATCGGTGCTGAGTTTGGTTTCGAAGACCGGTTCGACATGACAATCAGCACAGGCGACTTGCTCGTGTCCGCCGGTTAGCAGGTAGTCGGTGTCACGGCCGTGGTCGAAGGTCGGTTCGGCCCATTCGGTGCTCGCGTGGCACGTGGCGCAATTGTCCCCGTGATGGGTGTCATGCGCATCGTCTTCGAGGTGACATGCGACGCACTCCTTGTTCATCTCGTCTTCGAACGGGTTTTCGGAGTGACAGTCGCCGCAGGCCAGTGTCGAGTGAGAGCCTTCGAGCGGAAAATTCGTATCGCGAACATGATCGAAGCTCGAGTCATGCCAGTCCGTCGGGTTGTGACAACTCTCGCATTGCTGTCCGCTGCGGCCATTGTGCGCGTCGTCGTTCCTGTGGCACGAGTAACAATCGGCGGGCGGGGCGGGGAAGGTCTGGTCCGTGTGGCAATTGAGACAGGCCGCCTCACGGTGCTTGCCGACCAGGGGGTAATTCGTAGTGTCGTGATCGAACTCCGAATCGGCCCAGTCGCTCGGCGTATGGCAGGACGCGCAGTCAGTACTCATGGTGTCCCGGTGTGGCGAGTCGTCGTCGTGACACGCGGCGCATTCTGACGGTGCCTCGCGGTGTTTGTCCTCGGCCGTGTGACAGTCGGCGCAGTCACTTTCGCGATGCGCCCCCGCCAATTCGAAATCGGTGAACGAATGATCGAAGCTTTCTTCGTCGAGTATCGCGATCACTGCGTCTCGCCCTTTGTGGTCTGTATGACAGGCGGCGCACTGGATGCCTGACACATCGGGCTGGAGGCCGTGGTAACCCCTGGGCGTGCTGACGTCCTCAGCAATCTCTTCATGGCAATCCAGGCACAGTTGCCGTTGGGCGTCCTTGTCGAACATCTTGTGGCAGGTAGAACAGTCGGCCTCGATATCGGCGTGACTCGCGATGACTTCGCCAGGCATCACGAGCGTCTCGACTTCCTGCGCTTTTGCAGATGTGAAAACGGCAAGTGTCATGATGATTCCAACGAGTATGTTTCTCCGACAGGTCATTTCTCTCGATCACTAATACATATGCACGGCCAGTACATGGACGAGGGCGGAGATCACGAGCAACAGGAATAGCGGCATATGAAACACATGCCACAAGGAGAAGAGCCGCTCGTAGAATGACAGCTGCGCGACCTGCCGCATGCGCCCGACCTGGAGCGCGGCATAAGCGTTTGCCGTCCTGCGTAATTTCTTCATACGCGCCTGCAAGGATGCGGAGACCATCGCTCGTGCCCGAAGCTCGCGATTGATCAGGAAGTAGAGTCGCGCTCGAACGATGTAATAACGGAAAGTCCACGACAGGCTGTGACGCAGGCTGATCGACCGCGTGAACTGGTCACCCATCAGCTGTGCCGATATGTCATGCAACTCGCTCATGAACCCGGGCAGGATGGCTGCGAGGCCGCGGCTGTTCTCGAGTGATTGGGAGATATCGCTGCGCAGTTCCTCGATCCCCGCGCGCTTGCCATAAAGGCCACGATGGATGCGCGTATAAAAGTGCTTGCCGATGATGCCGCTCACGGCGACTGCGAGCATGCTGTAGAGGGCGACCTTGCTGTTCATGGCAGCGACGCTGAAGTTACAGTGATAGAGCACGAGCGCTGGCCCGACAAGCCCGAATACCATGTGGATCCGGAACCAATGCTTGACGAGCCCGAGCCGGCGCAACAGCGATGACTTCTTGCCGGCCGGGTAGAGCAGCAGCAACAGCATCAAAGAGCCGCCGATGATGCCGAGCCAGTAGCCGAGGCCCTCCGCGGGGTCGACGAGGCCCCGGTCCCGGAGCAGCCATCCGAGGCATAACGCGGCGACAAGTATCAAGTAGCCGTAGATGGATTTGCGTGATCTGCGTAGGGGCGAAGTGTCTTTTTGCTGGGTCGCCGTGGCGGCCGCCGGAATGTCCAGTGCAGTCTCTAGCATGTTAGTGGGTCCGCTATTCGATGATGAGATCGAGATGACGGTTATCCGCCACGGTGATGAATTCAGATCGGGCTTCAAGGCCTTTGAGCGCGTCCGATGCAACTCCCGAGCGGGAGATGCGCGCCGTAACGGTCACTTGCTCGAAATTCGAAAGTTTCGAGCTTGCCGTCATCGACAGGCTGTCGTTCAGAATGAATTCCATCGGCAGGTCGGACACCGGTCGCTGTAATACGGCGACGGGCATAGGCGGTCCGTCCACGGCCCGCGCGAAGATAAAAACAGTGTCCGTCGGCATTACGATCTGTCGAGAACGTTCCGACAGCTGCAGGCTGCCAGAGATATTGGGGGCAGATTGCTTGCCGGAGGATGACGACACCGACAGCTCGGCAAGTTCGGCGTCGTACTCGCCCAACACGGCTGCGGTATCGTAGGCGGACCTCGCCTCTGGAATCCGATCCAGGTGCTTGTATGAACGAGCCAGCAGCAGCCAGCCTTTGGCATCGTCCGGGTTCTCGGCCAGCCGAATCGCGAGACCATCGACCATGCTTGCGACCGAAGCGATGGGTTTCCGATTAGCGGCGGAAGCGCCTGGGTCAACGCGGCTCAGGGAATGGCCCGGCTTGTCCAGGCTGGCGGCTTGAGGCGAACCGACATACAGGTACAAGCCGGCGGCGAATAAGGGAAGTGCTGTACTAATCCCGGCCAGGCCTGCGCGCTTGTTGCGCAAAGGGATCGCGATGAAGCTTGCAGCGAGCGCCGACATGACGAGTGTCGTGCCCAGGAAAAACGCGGACGATTCCATATCCATTCCTGCTCAGTAGGGTCTCTTGCGAAGGTGCGAACACATTATTATCAACACGTAAATTCAAGGTATAAGGTTCCAATTTTTTTTAACGTGAGTCAGTCCTGCTGTCGCTAAAAACCGACACAAATCCTTCGTTGTCCGCCTGTTTCAAGGAAATACGTGACACGTGTCACACTGGTCACCCCGGTTGACGCTAAGCTTGCTCGAATGTCGGTCCAAAAAAGAAAAAGTCTTGGGTAATACGATCCAATTCCTGCTGTACGCTGTGCCTGTCGTCCTGATACTCGGGTGGTATATTCGCAGCCACTCGCGCCGCGAGACGACGGGCCTGAGCGCGCTGAGGGCTGCGGTCGAGGAAGGACTGACAGAGCCGCCAACACTGCATCCCGAGATCGACCCTACGAAATGCATCGGCTGCACGAACTGCGTTGCGGCATGTCCCGAGCAGGGGGCACACCAGGTGCTCGGCATGATTCGCAAGAAGGCGCATCTCGTCGGCCCGACTAACTGCATCGGCCACGGCGCCTGCAAGACGGTCTGTCCGGCCGATGCGATTAAGCTCGTATTTGGAACAGCAACGCGCGGCGTCGACATACCGCTTGTCCAGCCTGACTTTCAGACCAATGTTCCCGGGGTTTTTATCGCGGGCGAACTCGGTGGCATGGGCCTGATCAGGAATGCTGTCGAGCAGGGGCGGCAGGCGATGGAGTCCATCAGGAAACTTGTCGAGACGCCACACCAGAATAAGCTGGATATCGTGATAGTCGGCGCCGGCCCGGCCGGCTTGTGCGCGACGCTCGCGGCGACCGAGGCGCAACTCAGTTACGCTACCGTGGAGCAGGAGGAACTCGGCGGCACCGTCGCGCACTTTCCGCGTCGCAAGCTCGTCATGACGCAGCCGGCCGTGCTTCCGATTGTCGGTGAGATGCGTTTCAAGGAAGTACAAAAAGAAACGCTGATCGATTACTGGCGGGAGATCGAGCAAAAGACCGGAATTCGGGTTAACTACAACGAGAACGTGCAGACGGTGGAGCCGTCGCCTGGCGGCGGTTTTGTCGTCAGAACCAGCAAGCGCGAATACAGTACCCGGGCCGTTCTGCTGGCTGTCGGGCGGCGCGGCACGCCGCGCAAGCTGGGTGTACCCGGCGAGGAATCGGGCAAAGTCGTGTATCGTGTCATTGATCCTGCCCAGCACCGTAACCAGGATGTCCTCGTTGTCGGTGGCGGTGACAGCGCGCTCGAGGCGGCGACGAGTATTGCGGCGGAGCCGGGTACAACGGTGACCCTGTCATATCGCTCAGGCGCGTTTTCCCGCGCCAAGCCGAAGAACCGCGACCTCGTCGACCAGATGGTATCCGCGGGCCGACTTCGTGTACTGTTTAACTCCAATGTCAAAGCCATTCGAGAGGGGGTTGTCGAAGTTGCAGTCGAGGATGCAATGGAAGACATTCCGAACGACGCGGTCGTAGTTTCTGCCGGCGGAATTCTCCCGAGCGCCTTCCTGCGCACGATAGGCATTCATGTCGAGACCAAATGGGGTACCGAGTAGCGAGTGGCGGAGCCAGGCGCGACGTTCTACATCATCGTAGGCGGCAGTTTTCTCGCGGCACTGTGTAATGCGGCGTT
>CAZKZE010000089.1:0-11568 GCA_964557165.1 uncultured Woeseiaceae bacterium | reverse complement strand
CAAATCGCAACAGAACCCGCAGACAGTATCGACTGATCGCCCTTTAGCCCAAACAAGCGGCCGATCAGGCCACCGGCAAGGATCGTCGCCACGACGCTGCCGACTATCAGTGCGACGACAGGCCAGCCAAGCTCCATCACGTCGCCGGTCGTAATGCGCAAACCCAGCAGCGCGACACCGAAACGGAGGATATGGCGGCTAGCGAAACGAATGCCGGTGGCAAAACGCTCATCCTCAGTAAGGAAATTGAACGCCATGCCGAACAGGAGTGCATACAACATGGCTGGCCCGCCGAGCTGATCGCTGACAAATCTTACGGCGAGCGCGATCGTCGCGCTCAGCAATAAGCCGGGCACCGCTGCTCGCACCAAGTCCTTAGTAATAGTCATCGAAGATCTCGTTTGTTCCGGCAATCGCCGACGGGGCAGTAAACTCTGAATTAGTATATTATAATTTCAACATATACCCGAATTTTGTTGAGCTCCGAGTACCTGGTGGACCAGATAAGTGAACGATAAGAAACGTGGCATTCACGAACTGTACGCTTTGGATCCGATCGCCGCAGACCAGGAGGTCTGGGGACGTAAGCCTGACCCGATCACGCGCCGCGGTTTCCTGACCAAAGGCAGTCTCGTCGCCATGTCGACGGCTATCGGTGCGTCGATTCCATTTGCGCACCTGATGCCGCAGGGATTAATCCCCGCCGCACTTGCGCAGACGGATACGCCATTCCAGATCCCGGGCAAGGAAGGCCTGATCGTCCTCAACGATCGGCCTGTCAACGCCGAAACACCGGCTCACCTGCTTGACGATCGCATTACACCGGCGAAGCATTTGTTTGTACGCAATAACGGTATTCCGCCGGTTACGGACGACATCGACCCCGATGCCTGGGAACTGAGTTTTGGCGGCGAATCGGTGGAGCGGGAAGTGACGCTCACGATCGGCGAACTCAAAGAGAAATTCGAGCACCACACTTACCAGCTGCAGCTCGAGTGCGGCGGCAATGGCCGCAGCGAATTCGTGCCCCCGGCTTCGGGTAATCAATGGTCGACCGGTGCGGTAGGTTGCCCCGAGTGGACCGGCGTGCGCCTTAAAGATGTGCTGGAACACGTGGGTATAAAGAACGACGCCGTTTACGTCGCGTACTACGGCGCCGATGTGCATGCCAGCGGCGATCCGAGCAAGGTCCCCATCTCGCGCGGCGTACCCGTCGAAAAGGCGCTCGAGGACGAATCGCTGATCGCCTGGGCGATGAACGGCGAAGACATCCCCCCGATGAACGGCCATCCATTGCGCCTCGTGATCGCCGGCTGGCCCGGGTCGGTCGCTGGCAAGTGGCTGAAGAAGATTGTGGTACGCAACCAGGTGCATGACGGGCCGAAGATGACAGGCACGTCATACCGCGTCCCCTGCAAGACGGTTGCTCCTGGCACCACGGTGCCAGACGACGAGATGTGCATCATCGAGTCCATGCCCGTGAAGTCGCTGATCACATTCCCCGAATCGGGAATCGAACACCCGGTTGGCGGCAAGCTTGGCCTGCGTGGCCATGCGTGGGCCGGCGACCACGCTGTCAGCGCAATGCACGTCTCGATCGATTTCGGCGCAACCTGGATCAAAGCCAGCCTCGAAGATGCGGCCAACCGCTTTGCGTGGCAACACTGGAATGCCGAAGTCAAATTCCCCGAAATCGGTTACTACGAGATCTGGGCAAAGGCGACTGACAGTTCAGGTCGTTCCCAGCCAATGGTCCTGCCTGGCTGGAATCCAAAGGGATACCTGAACAACGCCTGCCATCGGATCGCCATCCAGGCCGTGTGATGAAGCACTCCATTGCAATAGCGTCAGTGCTGGCCGCAGTACTCCTTGTTGCGGCGTGTTCCCGCGACGAGGCGTCGCCCGAGCCGGCCACGCCGGCGCAACCGGTCGTAACCGCAGAGCCTGACATCGACCCGGTAACGGGGTTCAAGATGACAGGCGACTGGGAGATCGTGCGCGCCAATTGCGTCGCCTGCCATTCGGCCAAATTGATTACCCAGCAGCGCGGCACCGCGCAGCAATGGCTGACGATGATCCGCTGGATGCAAAAGAAACAGAACCTGTGGCAGTTCGACCCGGCGACCGAGGAGAAAATCATCGCCTACCTCGCGGAGAACTACCCGCCGAGCGACGCGCAACGACGCGCCGCCCTGCCGCCGGAAATGATGCCGCCCAACCCCTATTCGCCGGAGACATAAGATGCTGGTTTCACCTGCCGATGTCGTCGCCAAAGCCAAAGCGACCATCAACGAGTGCTCGGTACGGGACGTTCACAATAACCGGAGCGAAGGCACCGTACTGATCGACATACGCGAGCCGGCTGAGTATCAGCGCGGCCATATACCCGGGGCGATAATCGTCCCTCGCGGCCTGCTCGAATTCGAAATCCTGCCGACGCTACAGCGTTGCGGCATTCGCTGCGCTCCCGAAGACTGCGAGATCGTGCTCTATTGCGGTACAGGTGGCCGTTCAGCACTGGCCGCAAAATCGATGACCGACATGGGATTCCGGAATGTCAGGTCAATGGACGGCGGTATCGTTGCCTGGGCCGAGTCCAGGTTCCCGATCGATACACCTACGGCGTAACGCAGGCCAAATCCTCGGCAAGCATAACTTCGCCCTTGTAGCGCGCCCGGACGAGCGCAACATTCTGCTCCAGGTCACGCAGACTGCGAGCCATAAAATGGCTAAGTACCAGAGTGCCCGGGTCGATTGCCGCCGCGATATCGCCGATGACGCCTGGCGGCGCGTGCAGGCGCCGCGCAATCCCTGTGGCCCCATCCGGCACGACCATGTGCATGACCAGTATCGATGCGCCTTTCGCAAAATCGACAAATGCGGGGTCGTCCCCATTCTGGTCTGAAGCGAAGACCAGGGCCTGATCGCCCACGGTCACTCGAAACGCGACTGTCGGCACGATGCCGTGTGGCACGCGCAACGCGTCGACCCTGAGGTCTTCGCTCGTGTAAACGACGGCTGGCTCGCTGCCCTCCACTTCCCTTGGCGTGAGCATCGGTGTGTCGTTCGTACCGTCGAGGAAGCTCGACAGGTAGCCATAAGCGCCATCGTCGGCATTCAACATCGCTCGCAGGTATTCGTTGAGTCCCGGGAACACGCCGTCTCCGCTAGGCCCGGCGATCGGCAGGGGCCGATCACGGTCGGAGAAGCTCCCGGACTTGAGCAACGCCGGGAAATCGGCCGAGTGATCCGTGTGCAAATGGCTCAGCCCGACGAAATCGAGCTCTGCAAAACTGGCACCGGCCTCGCCGAAGCGCAGGAATGTCCCGCCCCCCGCGTCGATGAGCACCCGGGATTCCTCGTCCGCCCAGACGAGGTAGCCCGACGATGCGCGTCCGTCGTCCGCAATCGGTCCTCCTGAGCCCAAAATCTGCAGCGCAAGCCTTTTATCGGCGCCACAGGACTCGTCAATCCGCGTGCAAGCTGTTGAAAGTAATACGATCACGCTAATCAGCGTAACCACCCCGATGAAACTACGGATTGTCATGGTTTCTCGTGCAACGTATTCGTAGTTTCCAGTATACCGACATATACCCCCTTTCATTAGTCTTCACTAATAGAAAGTAAAGCCATGGCCACAAAAGAAAAAAAAATTGCAGTCGTCGGCATAGGAAACAGCCTGCTCACGGATGACGGTGCTGGAGTACACACGCTGGAGCGATTTGCCGAGGAAAACGAAGACGATGGCGTCTGTTGTCTCGATGGCGGCACCGTCGGTCTGGCCCTACTCGATCGCCTGGCAAACCTGGACGGTCTCGTCGCACTCGATGCCATGAAGCTGGGCAAACAGCCCGGTGCCGTCACGGTACTCCGCGGCAGTGACATGGATTCACACCTGCGCAACCAGCACGGCAGCGTCCATGAAGTCGGGCTCTCGGACCTCATGGACGCCCTGCGCCTGAGTGGCCAGCTCCCGGCGAATCGCGCGTTGATCGGCATCGAGCCCGAGGACATGGATTGGGGTACCGAGCCCACCGCGACCGTCGCCGCCGCGATTCCTGAAGCCGCCTCACGCACTCGTGACCTGGTTCGCGAATGGCGTACCGGTGCAAGTCCCGATGAGGTACGACAATGACGACACCACAGGATATTCCGGCGCAGGCTTCGCCCTTCCACGGAAACGTGCGCCCGATTCTCAACGAAGTCTTGCACGCGATCGACCGCCTGCTTGAGACCGATGAACCAACCACGATCGACCTCGCGGGATTGCCATTTGGTCCGGGCGAGCTGGAACACCTGGAAGCGACCCTCGGAACGGGTGAGCTTGCAGCAAAACTGGATGCGCTGGGGACGAGTCGCATCCGGGAAACGGCCTACCCGGGCGTGTGGTGGCTCGAACACCGCAACGCTCATGACGAGGTAGTGGGCCGCTACATTGAAATCACACGCACACCAGAAATCCTGTCGTCACAGGAAGCCGACATTGTTGCCGGCCGCGCTCGTCTGGAGGATATGTTCGAGTAACAGAGTTTTAGCGGGAGGAGAACAGCATGAAAAGAACACCGACCGTCGGGGAAGTATTGCGAGCGAAAGGGGTTTCGCGACGCGGTTTTCTCAAGTATTGCGCGACCACGGCTTCAATACTGGCATTGCCGCCCAGCATGATTCCAAGGATCGCCGAGGCCCTCGAGAATACCCGGCGCCAGTCAGTCATCTGGCTGTCTTTCCAGGAATGCACCGGTTGCACCGAATCATTGACACGATCGGCGTCGCCAACCGTCGAAGGACTCATCTTCGACACTATCTCGCTCGACTACCATCACACGCTGCAGGCTGCAGCCGGTGACCAGGCGGAAGCCGCCAGGCATGCCGCGATGGAAGAGAACGACGGGAGCTACCTGGTCCTTGTCGATGGCTCGATTCCTCTCGGTAACCCCGGGTACTCGACCATTGCCGGAATGAGCAATGTCGAGATGTTGAAAGAAACCGTCGCTGGCGCGGCGGCTGTCGTCGCAATCGGCAGCTGCGCCGCATTTGGCGGCATTCCCGGCGCGAACCCGAATCCGACCGGTGCTGTTTCGGTGATGGACCTCGTGACCGACAAGCCAGTTATCAATGTTCCCGGCTGCCCGCCAATTCCAATGGTTATGACCGCCATCCTGACACAGGTCCTGACGTTCGGACTTCCGGAGATGGATAAACACGGCCGTCCATTGGCCTTCTTCGGGCAGACAATTCACGACCGCTGTTATCGCCGCCCGTTCTACGAGCAGGGCAAGTTTGCCGAGACCTTCGACGACGAGGGAGCAAGAGCCGGCTGGTGCCTGTTCAAACTCGGCTGCAAAGGCCCGACCACGTACAACGCCTGCGCCACCGCCAAGTGGAACAGTGGTACGAGCTTCCCGATCGAAGCCGGTCACCCGTGTCTCGGTTGTTCTGAACCGAACTTCTGGGACGGCGGTGGATTCTACGAACCCTTGTCGACAGGCAACTTCGACAGCGGCGAGAAACTCGCTGGCGCCGCTGCCGCAGGTGTAGCGCTCGGTGCAGTCGCTGCTGCCGCCGGTCGCCGTCGTCAAGCCAAATTTACTAAGGAGGGATGAGATGGACCTTCTTGAATTCGCAAAAGGCCCTGCATTGCAGGTTGCCGCCTATATCCTGGTAGCAGGCTCGATCTGGCGCTTTATCGGCATCCTGCTGCTCAAGGAAAAACCGGACTATTCGGAACCACGTCAGCGTGCAGGGTTAATGGCAGCACTCAAGGTCATCTACACACGCAGCTTCACCGCGGCTCCGTTCAAGGCCGCGACGATGTACCCGAAAATGCTGGCCTACGTCATGCACATCGGCTTATTCGCGGTTATCTTCCTGTTTGTTCCGCACATCATGTTTTTCCAGGGATTCCTGGGATTTGATTGGCCGGGATTGCCGAATAACATCATCTACCTGCTGGGTGTTGCGGCAGTCGTCGCCGGCTTCGCGCTGCTTGTGCGTCGCCTGACGAGCCCGGTACTCAAGCTGATTTCGAATTTCGATGACTATTTCAGCTGGTTCGTAACCATTCTGCCATTGCTGACCGGATTAATGATTCCGGTTCGCATGGGTCTGCGTTACGAAGATATTTTGGCGATACACATACTGTCAGTCGCCCTACTCATGATCTGGCTTCCATTCGGCAAGCTCGGGCACACGTTCCTCGTGTTCATCACACGCGGCACGACAGGAATGGTATTTGAACGCAGGGGGGCCAAGACATGACCACTGTTGATGGAAGACACGAACTCGATCGTGAAGCTGAACGGCTGGCCTACAAGCCGCCCGAAATTCGTCACGACAAGCAAGGCGACATGGACGATGACGAACGCATCACGAAAGCGATGCACAACTTCGTCAAGAACTTCAATACCCAGACGGCCTCGTACCTCGACGGCTGCCTGCATTGCGGCATGTGCGCAGACGCCTGTCATTTCCACGTGCGCACGGACGACCCGCGCTACACACCGATCTGGAAGATCGAGCTGTTCAAGCGGACGTACAAACGCCAGGTCGGACCGTTTGCATTCTTCTACCGGCTGTTCGGGCTGAAGAGACAAGTCACCATCGAGGACCTCGAAGAGTGGCAGCACCTGCTGTATGACAGCTGCACAGTCTGTGGCCGTTGTTCGCTCGTATGCCCCATGGGCATCGATATCGCGGGACTCGTTTCGATGGCCAGGCACGGCATGTTCAAAGCCGGCCTGATCCCTCACGAGCTGCATGAAGTGGCCAAGAAGGCCGCGGAAACCGGTAGCCCGCTGGGAATTACTGCGGATAAATTCGAAGACCGCGCCGAATGGATGGCGGACGAGCACGACGTCGAGATCCCGATAGACGTTGAGCAGGCTGACGTCCTGGCAGTGATGTCCTCGATCGAAATCCAGAAGTACCCCCAGTCGATCGCTGCGACCGCGAAGATCCTGAATGCCGCCGGTGAAAGCTGGACCTTCAGGACCGATGGTTTCGAAGCGACTAACTTCGGCATGCTCTCTGGTAATCCGGATTGGCAAAAAGCCGCGTCGATGAAACTGATCGATGCCGCGGTCAAGATCGGCGCGAAGACCCTGGTACTCCCGGAGTGCGGGCACGCCTACATGGCCCTGCGCTGGATGGGCGCCAACATGTACGGCAAACCCTTGCCGTTCAAGGTGATGCACATCTCCGAATACATGGCCGACGCGCTGAACACCGGCAAGATCAAGGTGAAGAAACTCGACAAGAGCGTCACTTATCACGATCCCTGCCAGGTGTCGCGCCGTGGTGGTGCGACGCAAGCTGCTCGTGATGTGATCAAGCACCTTGGCGTCGACTTCCGCGAGATGCCGTTGGGCGGCGACTACAACTGGTGCTGCGGTGGCGGTGGTGGCGTGGTGACAATTACGCGGGCCGACCCGCTCAGACACCGGGTATTCAAACTGAAGATGGACCAGGTTGAAGCGACTGAAGCCGACGAGCTGATATCGAGCTGTGCCAATTGCCGGCAAAGCTTCGACGATTCGCAGGAGCATTTCTCCTGGGATTACACAATGGGTAGCCTCATGGAAATGGTTGCCGAGAACCTTGAGGAGGATGGGTCATGAGCGAGAGAATCGTAGTAGATCCCATCACACGCATCGAAGGACACCTCCGTATCGAGGCGCAGATGGAAGGCAACCAGATCGGCCAGGCATACTCGTCCGGCACGATGGTGCGCGGCATCGAAATCATCTTGCAGGGCCGAGACCCGCGCGATGCCTGGGCGTTTGCTCAACGCATCTGCGGCGTTTGCACACTCGTGCATGGCGTGGCTTCAATTCGTTCGGTTGAGAACGCAGTTGGCGCCAAGATCCCGCAAAATGCCGAGTTGATTCGCAACCTGATGATCGGCGCACAGTACATCCATGATCACGTCATGCATTTCTATCACCTGCATGCGCTGGACTGGGTGGACGTCGTATCGGCATTGAGTGCTGACCCGAAGGCAACGGCCGCTCTCGCACAATCGCTGAGCAGCTATCCGCGTTCGTCGGAAGGCTATTTCCGCGATGTGCAGACGAAAGTGAAGGAATTCGTCGAAGCCGGACAGCTCGGTATTTTCGCGAAGGCCTACTGGGGTCACCCGGAGTACAAGCTGCCCGCCGAAGCGAACCTGATGGCCGTGGCGCATTATCTCGATGCCCTCGAGTGGCAACGCGACGTTGCTCGCCTGCACGCGATTTTCGGTGGCAAGAACCCGCACCCGAACTTCGTCGTAGGCGGCGTACCCTGTCCGATCGACCTGAACTCCGACTCCGCGATCAACTCGAAGCGGCTTGCCGAAGTGCAGGACATCATCAACAAGATGAAAGTGTTTGTTGAGCAGGTCTACGTGCCCGATACGCTCGCGATCGCAAGCTTCTACAAGGACTGGTTCTACCGCGGCGAAGGCCTCGGCAACTTCATGTGCTTCGGTGATCTGCCGGGTACCAGCATGGACGATCCCGATTCCTTCCTGTTCCCGCGTGGCGCGATTCTGAATCGTGACATCTCGACGATTCACGAAATCGATTTTACGGACCAGAACGGTATCCAGGAATTTGTATCCAGTTCCTGGTACGACTACTCAAGCGGCAAGGAATCCGGCTTGCACCCGTGGCTCGGCGAGACCAACCTGAACTACACGGGACCGCAGCCGCCTTATGACCATCTTGATGTCGAACAGGGCTACTCGTGGCTGAAGTCGCCAAGGTGGCAGGGACATGCAATGGAGGTCGGGCCGTTGGCACGTGTTCTTATGCTGTACGCAAAGGGCCACGACCTCACGCAGCATCTTGTCAACAGCACTTTGCAGCAACTTGAACTGCCAACGCGCGCACTGTTCTCGACGCTGGGCCGCACCGCGGCACGCACGCTCGAGACTGCGATTCTCGCAGACGGTATGCAGGGATGGCTCGATTCGTTAATCGGCAATATCCAGGCTGGCGAAGTGCGGACCTTTGACGAAACGCTGTGGAAGCCCAAGAGTTGGCCGAAGCAGTGCAAGGGCGTCGGTGTCATGGAAGCACCGCGTGGCGCACTGTCACATTGGGTCGTTATCGAAGACGGCAAAATCGCCAATTACCAGGCGATCGTTCCGAGTACGTGGAACGCCGGTCCGCGCGATCCGAATGGGAAACCAGGCGCCTACGAGGCGGCGCTCGAAGATGAGCACACCATGCACGATCCGGAGCAGCCGCTGGAGATCCTGCGCACGATTCACAGTTTCGACCCGTGCATCGCGTGCGCAGTTCACGTGACGGATCCGGAAGGAGAAGAATTGGTACAGGTCGCGGTGCGCTAGCAGTAGCGTAGTGCGATAGTCCATCCGTGTGGGGCTCGGGCGCTGGATGTGCCCGGCTCCACACATCTTTTTTTGGGGTCAGTTACCTTTCGAATTCGGGGTCAGTTTCCTATCTGTTTCGGTGCTGGTCCCGGTCTGAATTTTCGCAGGCGTCTCCCGGTGGTCGTCTCAACGCGATTAACAAAGTCATTATTGCCGGCTGGACGTCCACTGATCGAACAGCCACGTATGGATTCAATCATCGAGTCGTCGATCGCTTGGGCCAGATAATCGTCCCAATCCTGGATCCGGCCCAGCATTGGGTCTACATCGACAATCAGATCGTCCATACCCTGCAAATGTGCATGAATGCTCGACCAGCGCCAATCTCTTGGATCTTCACAAAGTCCGGCGCGCACCGGATTGAGCTCCACATAGCGCACCGCTGCAAACAAGTGATCCTCGTCCATGGGGCAAGAATAGAAGCGCGACTGCCATAAATGTCCCTGCCAATTCATACGCTTATTGATCCGCCAAGCGTATCGTCGATGCGGGTGTTGCATCAGTCGTGCCAGACTACCTGGCTCAGAAGGAACAACGACGAGATGCACGTGGTTGGGCATGCAGCAGTACGCCCAAATGGCGACCCTTGCCTTCTCCTTGGCTTCTGTTAAGAGTCGCAAATACGCACGATAATCGCTGTCCGAATAGAACGTCTGAAGGCGCCGATTGCCACGCTGCGTTACATGATGTGGACAGCCAACGACCTCAACTCGGGGAATCCTCGCCATTGTGTACTTCCGTCAATAGACTCAACATTCGAGTCTGAGAGCATGACCGATTTCACGCGCCCCGCTATTAACCGTTTCTGGCAAAGTTGTTAACAATGACTATTCGGTAACTGACCCCGAACTAGATAGGAAACTGACCCCGAATTCCAGCTCATTTTCCCGAGACCTCCGCGTAGTGCATTGGGCCGCCCCGGTAGGCGGGAAAACCGTAGCCGTAGACGTACACAACATCGATGTCGCTCGCGCGCTGCGCGATGCCCTCGTCCACGATCTTGCGGCCTTCATCAATAAGTGCGCCGACCAGGCGGTCGACGATCTCCTCATCCGGGATCTCACGGCGCTCGATGCCGAGCTCCGCCGCCGTGTCTTCGATAATCTTGTGGACTTCCGGGCACGGTGTGGGTCTGCGGCGTTCGTCGTAGGTGTAGAAGCCCGAGCCGGACTTCTGCCCGTGACGGTCCGCTTCGACCAGGTGATCGAGGACCCTGTAGCTGGCCGGGTCACCCTTCTCCTCATCGCTGAGCGCTTGCCGGGCGCGGTAGCCGACATCG
Source organism: uncultured Woeseiaceae bacterium (assembly GCA_964557165.1). Taxonomy (GTDB): domain Bacteria; phylum Pseudomonadota; class Gammaproteobacteria; order Steroidobacterales; family Woeseiaceae; genus UBA1847. The sequence continues at coordinate 913 of CAZKZE010000089.1, read as the reverse complement.
AGCCCTGCGAGGTCAAAGACGCGTAGCGGACCCATCGCCATGCCAAAGCCTTCCATGGCCCCATCGACCTGTTCCGGCGTCGCCCCCTCGAGCAGGAGCAGTTGCGACTGCTTTCCGTAGGGCTGCAACATGCGATTGCCGATGAACCCATAGCAGACGCCCGACACGACCGGGACTTTGCGGATCCGTTTAGCGAGCTTCATGCAGGTTGCCAGCACGTCGTCCGCCGTTTTCGCCCCGCGCACGACTTCCAGCAATTTCATGATGTGTGCCGGGCTAAAGAAATGCAGGCCGATAACGTCCTGGGGACGCTGCGTAGCCGCGGCAATCGCGTCGACGTCCTGGTACGACGTATTGGTAGCCAATATCGCACCCTGCTTACAGGTGTCGTCGAGCTTCGCGAAGATTTGTTTCTTCAAGTCCGGATCTTCAAAGACCGCTTCGATGACCAGGTCCACATCAGCCAGGGATGCATAGTCGGTCGAGCCGGTGATCAGTGAGCGGCACTGCGCCGCCTTCTCCTCGCTCAACTTGCCGCGCTTCACGCTGCCCGCGTAATTACCATCAATAATCCCCAGCCCGCGCTCGAGCGCATCGTCGCTGATTTCGATAAGCGTCACGGGTATTCCGGCATTCGCGAAACTCATGGCGATTCCGCCACCCATCGTGCCGCCGCCGATGACGCCAATACTCTCGATTGGGCGCAGCGGCGTGTCCTTGGGTAACCCGTCGACTTTCGCCGCCTGCCGTTCGGCAAAAAAGATATGCCGCAGCGCGATCGACTGCTCGCCAGCCATAAGTTCCGCGAAACGCTCGCGCTCCAGCTTCAGACCCTCTGCCAGCGGCAGCCGGGTCGCTGCCTCCACACAGTCCACGATGTACTGTGGCGCAATCTGCCCCCGCGCCCGTTTCG